>PFGG01000069.1 GCA_002783405.1 bacterium (Candidatus Blackallbacteria) CG13_big_fil_rev_8_21_14_2_50_49_14
AATGTTGACCTGTCTGGTGCAGGGGTATATGCCCGGTCAGACTTTGAAAGCCCGAGTAGATGCGGGCCAGCGCTTTCAAGAAGCTGAAATTGTCAAAATCGCTGAAGATCTGCTCGAACTGCTGACCTACCTGCATGGCTTTTCCCCGCCTGTAATACACCGAGATATCAAGCCCGAAAACGTGATTCTCTCCCCTGAGGGGGAAGCCTCCCTGGTGGATTTTGGAGCGGTCAATGACCATTTGATGAATGAAAGCAGGGGGTCTACCATTGTGGGAACTTTTGGTTATATGCCCCCAGAACAATTGGATGGACAGGCCGTTCCGGGTTCTGACCTCTTTGCGCTGGGCGCCACTTTGATTTTCGCCTTAACGGGGCTTGAACCCGGTTTGATTGAAAAAGAAAATCTCAGCTTAAATTTTCGTGCGTATGTGACCGTTTCTGAAGGTTTGGCGGCCTGGTTGGAATGCATGACCCAGCCCGATTGGAAACAGCGCTTTCAGACTGCTCAAGATGCTCTTGAGGCCTTGCACAATCGTACTTTTTTTCGTCCTGGGCCAGATAAATCTGAGCGTGCAGGCTGGAAAAAAACCGTGCTGCTGGTTTTGGGCTTGGGCCTTGTAACGGGTTTGACCTGGGCGGGTTTGCGATGGATGCCAACGCCACCTGCCGTACCCGAAAATCGTGTTCTGGGCAGCGTGCGCTATGCGGGCTCCGCGCAAATTCCCACTCTGGCCCCCCGTTTTTGGATCCGGGATGAAGCCACAGGACAACGCCTGAAGCCCGCCGTAGATTACCAGGCTGGAAAATTTGAAATTCAGGGCCTGCCTGCCGGAAAATATGGTCTGAATCTCAGTTACGATACCAATCCAGACAATCCGATCCAATATCCGGGGGATTATCGCGCCTGGACAGTCTTTGAGATCAAACCGGGGCAGTCTGCACCGCAACTGCGCATGAATTTGGTAAGGCTAATTCATCTGACTTTACCCCAGGATAATAACCACCCCCTCTCAGGGTGGGAAAACCCCTGTGGAATCGCCTTGAGCCCAGGGGGAAAGCTTTCTTTTGCCTGGGAAAGTCTGGGGCCGGGGGTGCGCTATGATTATCAAATTCAGGAGCTGAGCTGTACCTCTCCTGCTGCCTCTGCCTTGCGAATTTTAGCCAGTGGCAGCACGGAAAAACTCGGTTTTTCATCTGCTTTGCCCTCCACACCGGCTGGCCATGTCTACCGCTTTTCGCTTGAAGCCTGGCAGGCAGGGCATAAAATCGGTCGCATGCGCACCCATGGGAGCCAAGACCATGCTTGGGATCTTAACTTCAAGATTCCCTGAATTTAAATTTTTTTTGCAAAAGTTCAATCTAGTTTGCCTAATCCGTTGGTTTTGCTTTTAAAATACAGGTAGCAATGATCCCACATATGGTTGGGTTGATACCCTTGCTGAAAGTATTTTTGCATGTACAAACGCTTAATGAATTCATCCAGAGGCGCATCCGCCTCTCTACGCAGCTACCGGCGCTTGGGAATAGGATTTTTCATGTGTGTATTGAGCCTATTCAGTTGTGCGCCTGAAAAAATCAAACAATACCGAGTGGCCAAGGTGAGCGAACCGCCTCAAAAAATGGCGGTGCCAGCAGCCTCACAAAGTGCACCCTTTCTGTTTAAAATGCCTGCTACCTGGAAAACGCAAGCCAGTTCTGGCATGCGTGCCGCCTCTTTTCAAACCGAAGGCGGTGGCGATGTCTCGGTGGTTACCCTGCCCGGCATGGCCGGTGACTTGAAAGGCAATTTAAACCGCTGGCGGGGCCAGGTGGGCTTAGAACCTCTTGCTGATGACGCCGCCATTCAAAAAAGTTTTCAACCCTTTAAAATGGGTTCTGAGCAAGCGCTGACGCTTGAGCTTGCTTCTCCAACAGATAAGCCTGATAAAGCAATGCGTGTGGCCTTGCTTGAAAAAGACGGCGTGACCTGGTTTTTTAAACTGGCGGGAACGCGCCAAGTGGTTGAAAAGCAAAAAGGCGCTTTCGAGGACTTTCTCGGATCTGTTCAATTCAAGCCTGGGGGCAATCGGCCCCCGGCAGCGCCCGATGCGCCTCCCCCCGATGCTTCAGGGATGGGGGCGGGTTCACTGCCTCCGATAACCCCCCAGGCCACCGATACCAAATTGAGCTATTCCCTGCCCTCTGCCTGGAAAGAAAAACCTGCTTCATCGATGCGGATTGCTTCTTTTGAAGTCAAATCTGGTGAACAAACGGGCGATATTTCAATCGTCAGCTTGGCCGGTGATGGAGGGGGATTGCTGAGCAATACCAACCGCTGGCGTCGCCAGTTGGAAATGGCACCCACCGATCAGGCAGGGTTGCAAAATCTGGTCAAAGATATTCAAATTGATGGCCACAAGGGTTATTTTATGGCCCTGTATACGGGGATGGAAGGCCAAGGCATGTTGGTGGCCTTGGTTGAACAGGGGGGACAGACCTGGTTTATCAAGATGGTCGCTCCGAGCCAATTGGCCCATGCCCAGGAACAGGATTTTCTCAAATTTGTTCAATCGATTCAATTTCATGCGAAAGGAAGTCAGACCTGATGGAAACCCTTTCCGCTGATCTTTCCTCTGAAACTCCGGAACAAAAAAAAGCCACTGGCAAAGTAAAAAAGTCAGTTTCTCCTGCACAGCAAATTTTAAACTATTTTGGCTCTTTGCAATTGACTGTGCTTTTGTTGGTCTTGAGTATTCTGTTGATCTTTTTTGGCACCTTGGCACAAATTGACCAAGGGGTATGGACGGTTGTAAAGAGCTATTTTCGCTCCTGGATCGTGTGGATACCCTTTCAATTGCTTTTTCCCCGTGATCGGGTCGTGCCGGGTGCGATGCTCTTTCCGGGCGGTTGGACGCTCGGTTCGCTTCTCTTGATCAATCTGTTGGTAGCGCATATTCAGCGTTTTACACTTAAAAAAGATAAAATCGGTCTGTTTATTATTCACAGCGGCCTGATTCTTTTGCTGGCGGGTGAAGGCCTGACGGGTTTAATGGCTGCAGAGAGCAATATGAGCATTGATGAAGGAAGTTCTTCCAATTACAGTGAAGATATCCGTCATCCCGAGTTGGCCGTCATCGATGGCAGCGATGCCAAAACGGATCTGGTCACGGTGGTGCCTGAAAGCAAGCTGCGTTCAGGGCGTTTGATCCAGGATTCCCAATTGCCCTTTGATATCCAGGTCGATCGTTTCTTTAAAAATTCCGCCCTGGATCGTGATCCCAAGGGCGGAGGCTTTACAGCCAAGGGCATGCCCGAAGTCAGTGGCACGCAATCAGCCCAAGGCGGCATTGATATGCCCTCGGCCCTGATCACCTTGTATAAGCCGGGTACGACCCAGGTCTTGGGGGCTTATACCACCTCGACCTGGCTCAAAAGCCCACACAAGGTGGATGTGAACGGAAAAACTTATGCTCTTTCCCTGCGCTTTGCCCGTTCGTATAAGCCCTATACCCTGTTTTTGAAAGATTTCAGGTTTGATCGCTATCCCGGTACTGAAATTCCCAAAAACTTTGAAAGTACGGTTAGAATTCTCGACCCCGAACAACAGGTCGATCGCGAAGTGCGAATCTGGATGAACCATCCCCTGCGCTATCGGGGTGAAACCTATTACCAGGCCTCGTATAAACCCGATGAGTCGGGTACGGTGCTTCAGGTAGTGCAAAACCCCAGTTGGCTGATTCCGTATATTTCCTGCGTTTTGGTGACGCTGGGATTGCTCTGGCAGTTTGGATTTTCGCTGATGCGCTCGCTCAAGCGCCGTCAGAAAAGGAGTGCTGTATGAAAGTTTTACAACGTTACCTGCCTTTGATTCTGAGCCTGATTTGCCTTTTGGCTTTCGGAAGCGCCTTGGTATCAAAGCCCTATACGCATTCCAGCTACGATCTGAACAGCTTCAGTCAGTTTCCCGTGCTGTACAAGGGCCGTGTGCAACCCCTGGATTCCTTTGCGCGCAATAACCTGCTTGTGATTACCCACAAGCAGAGCTATACAGATTTTGAAGGCCACAAACAACCTGCGATTCACTGGCTTTTGGAAATGATGAGTGGTTCACCCAGTATTGCCAAAGAGCCGGTCTTCCGGATTGAGCACGATGATGTGCTTTCTCTGATGCAGTTGAAACCCCGCGATGGTTTTCGCTATTCCTTGGGGGAACTCTTGCCCCGTTATCAGGCTCTGATTCAGCAGGTGCAAACCTCGTTTCAAAAGCCAGAAAGCAGCCGCGATTTGGTCGATGTGAAAACCATTGAATTGTTTAATCAATTGGAAGTTTATCGCCAAATCATGAGCTCTGAAGTGCCGCTGATGCTTCCCCCTGTGGATCCCCATTCGGATCAGTGGTTGCCTTTGGGTAGCGAGAAAAAAGATTTGAATCTGAGTACCCCTGCCAATGCTTGGTATAAAACCTTAAAAGCCTACCGTGACAAGGATGTTGCTGGGTTTAATGCCGGAACGCGGGAATATCTTCAAGCTCTGCACCAGACCCATCCCAATCTTTTTCCGAAACTTTCACTTGAGCAGCGATTTAACCTGACTCAGCCCTTTTTACAGGCCATGATTTATCTGGTTTTGGCCTTTCTTCTCAGCCTGTTTGGCTGGATGTTTTGGGGAGAAAGTCTGCGGAAATCGGCATTTGGTGTGCTTTTGATTGGGCTCTTGGTCTTTACCCTGGCCCTGTTTACACGCATGTATTTAACCGGTCGCCCACCGGTCACCAATCTTTATTCCTCTGCGATCTTTGTCGGCTGGATTGCCGTGATCATGGGCATTGGCATTGAGTGGTTCATGAAAAATGGTTTTGGCACGATTATGGCTGCGATCACGGGGTTCTGCGCACTCTTGGTGGCGCAAAATCTGGGCAGTGATGGCGATACCATGGAAATGATGCGCGCCGTTTTGGATACCAATTTCTGGCTTGCAACCCATGTGACCACCGTGACCATGGGCTATGCGGCTAGTTTTCTTGCTGGTTTTATGGGCCTGATTCTGATTCTGATGGGGGTTCTGAGTAAAAAATTAGACAAGGAACTCTACAACAAAATCTCAAGCATGATCTATGGCACTGTTGCCTTTGCGACCCTGTTCAGTTTTGTCGGCACGGTACTGGGCGGCATTTGGGCCGATCAGAGCTGGGGGCGTTTCTGGGGCTGGGATCCCAAAGAAAATGGCGCTGTAATTATCGTACTCTGGAACGCAATTATTCTGCATGCCCGCTGGGGAGGCCTGGTACGCAAGCGCGGAATTGCGCTCTTGGCTGTGGGTGGCAATATTGTCACGGCCTGGTCTTGGTTTGGCGTGAATATGCTGGGCGTAGGGCTGCATTCCTATGGGTTTACAGACAAGGCGTTTATTGGTTTAACCGGTTTTGTGCTTTTGAACTTGCTGGTGATTTTTCTGGGCTCTTTGCCTGAAGAAAGCTGGCGCAGTTTTAAAGCCATCGCAGACAAGAAAAAAGAAGCCAGTCATCCCACTGTTTAATCGATTTTTCATGAGCCCCTGAATGCTATTTGTATTCAGGGGCTTTTGATTGGGCATATTCTCTAGCATTCCGAGACCTGGCCTGAAGCGGTTTGGTAAATTGATGCCGCCCGCTTATAATGAAGGCAGACATATATTTCGTGGTAAAAATGAAGCGACTCAGACTTTTTTTCCTCTTTGCTATGGTTTTCAGTGCCTCTTGTCAGCACCCTTCTGCCCCTTTGGTGGTTTCTTCTCTGGGGGTTGGCAGAGTGCCTGCGCAAACCCGCCCTCCCTCCAGTGAAAAACCCTTGCAGACTGACTCAGAAAAGGCTGCTCTGCTTCAATCCCCAGCGGATGAACTGGCGGCTGAAAACCAAGCCGAATTGCGTTCACTGGATTTGTCGCCCTTGGAGATTCTTCCGCTTGAAGATCAAGCTTCAAACCAGGATCGTCCTGCGAATTTAGCCCAGGCGCTGGCCCAGGTCAAAGCGCTGTCAGCGCAAGTTGAATTGGAAAGTGTCTCCGTCCAGGCGTCTGGGGTTGCTCCCTCCTGTGGCTTGGATTGTCAGACTGAGTTGGCTTTGGCCCAGCATTTGCCGCTCTCTCAGCAGCAGTGGCTGGGGGCGCACAATGCCTATAATTCCAAGGGAATTTTTAAAAACCAGTCCTGGACTCTTTCTCAGCAGCTCGATGCCGGGGTTCGGGTGCTAGAGTTGGATTTGCACCGCCGTTTACTCTCTTCAAAGGTGCGGGTCTGCCATGGGGCAGGGGCCTATGATTGCTTGCTCAACCCGTTTGGCGCACGTGACTACCAGCAGATCTTAACCGAAGTCAAAACCTGGTCGGATCAGCACCCCGATCAATTGCTGATATTAGAGCTTGAAAACCATGTCAAGAATCAAAAGTCGGTAGAAGAACCGATCCTGAATACCTTTCACAATTTGCTCTACCGGGCCGCTGAGCGTAAAGCTGGTTGGCAACAAGAAACGCCGGCTCAAATCATTGCACGGGGTAAGCGCGTGATTGTGGCTGATTTTGGTGAGCTGCGTTTTGATGGCCAGCTGATTTGGGATCAAAAAGAACTTTCCAGCAATACACCCACCAAGGGCTTTTCTGCCGACTGTACTGTCAAAGGGCAGCTGATGGGGACGGCTGCTTGGGGCTTTTACGATGATAAAACCTTTAAAAAGGCCAATCCCCTCACGGTGGCTTCGATTCCCCAATTTTTGCGCTGTGACGCGCGCTATCTCAAAATCGATCGCCTGACGCCTGAGCTTCTGGCGGCACGGCATTTCAGCTGGGAAAGCGCTTCGCCTGAACAGGCCTGTGCCCAGCTCAGCCAAAAATCAGAGCGTTGGCAGGCCCAGCGCTGTGAAAAAGTGATGCGCTTTGTTTGTCAAACCCCAAGGGGTTGGAAACTTTCAATGCATTCGGGTTTCTGGGCCTCGGGACCGCAGATCTGCACTCAGGAATTTGGCGAAGACTCTGCCTTTGAACCCCCACGCAGTTACTTTCAAAACTTGCAGGCCCAGGCCGTCTTGCCTGTGGAGACCAACGCTTGGGTGGGCTATCGGCAGTAAGTGGGGCTGTCCTTACGGTTTCTGTACTTTAGGAAAGCAATCCTTTTATTTTTTCTGCCAGAAGGTGAAGCCATCCCCCCCGCTTTTTTAGCAAGGCTTCGAGGGCTTTGACCTGAACCGGACGACTGAGACGTTTATCTGCTTCAAAAAGATCTTGTTCAAGCGCTGTGACTGTTGCTTTGTGGTCCAGATACAGGGAAAGTTCCTGGTTATACAGAATACTTTGGTTTTTCCAGAGAAACGGACTGTGCAGCGAACGCGGCACCAAATTGGCCGAACCGACGATGGCGCGCTGGCTGTCGGCGGCGATAAACTTGGTATGCGCCATATAATCGTATTTTCCCCCTCGGCCCTGATAGAGCCAAGCTTTGACTTGTCCAGGGTTTCCGGCCAGAATCAAGGCTCTGACACTGTCGGGGTTGAGAATTTCAAAAACGCTTTCATCACTGTGTTCAGAGACAATGATCTCCAGTTGAACCCCCCGACGCAGCGCCCGTTTGAGCGCGTTTTCGATCGGAGCATGGTAAAGATAGGCTTGTTCCAGTCGCAGCTTCTTGTGGGCAGAATCAATAAGGTATATGAGAGCGGCTTCGATTTGGTAGTTTTGCGCATCTGAATCGAGCACCTGTAAGCGGCAGAGAGGCCCTTTTAAAGGCGCAGTGGGGGTCTGTGGGAGCAGACGTCCAGGCCATTGCTTGCCAGGGTTCAAGGCTTCCCACTGTTGAGCAAAGCGTTCTTGCAAGACCTTTACAGCCGGGCCTTCAATTTTCAGCATTAAATCGTGAAAACTGTCGGGCTGAAGATAGAAATCAGCCAGATTCAGGCCGCCTGTATACGCGGTTTGGCCGTCGATGACCAAAAGTTTGCGGTGGTCACTGTGCATGACGCCTTCGCTCAAGGCTGAAATCTGAAAATTCCGTTGCAGGCGTTGTTGGTAGATTTCAAATTTATTCGTTAAGTTTGGGCTCAGTTTGATCTGTCTGAGGAGTTTGGTTTTGACCCCTTCAATAAAATCTGAAACCGTTTTGGCACCCCGAGCCGTCAGGTCATGGTTGTGAATCAAATCCACACGAATGCCAAGGGGGCTGATACCATCGGGTTTCAGGCCTTGGGAGGTTTGTTTCAGTCCCATCGCTTTGAGCAGATAGATTTCAGACAGCGTTTGCGTGGTTTGGCCGGGGTAAAAGACAAAAATCAGCTGGGAAATGCTTTTTCGTGCGCCTAGTAATGCGGTTTTCATCTCTTGGAACCATGCCGGCCCATTGATATACCAGCGCAATGGGTGGGGCTGTGTCTGGGGGTGCCAAGCTGGGGGCGGGGACAATCTGGGGGTAAGCTTCAAATCATAGGGAAATGCATAACGCCCATCAAAAGGGACGGAGACGATTTTTGAATATTTTCGCGCCTCGACTTCGGTCTCGGTCAAGTTGAGCTGGAATTGCCCTTCAGAAAGAAGAGCAAAGGGCTCCCATTTTCCCCAGATCTGGGTCTTGAGATTGAGCATCAGGTTTCCTGAAAAATGATAGCGATCACTGAGGCGTTCTGCCCCTAAGCGGATCGAGGCTAAATCGGACGGGCGTATGTTCAGAAATAATTTGGCATTTAAGGGGCCATGAAAGACCTTGTCGTTTGTGATACAGGAAGTGATCTGGAATCTGAGTTTGGCTCGGTCTGTCGGGGAGGGCATCAGCTGTGGCGCAATATGGCTGGTCAATTTTCCATCAGAGCCTATCAAAAAATTGAAATTCAATTCAGGCGTGCGCAGAGATTCATGACCGAGCTTTATATCCAAACGTTGGGGGGGCAGGGTTACGAAGATATCTGCCTTTGCACGTGAAAGTTCTATTTTAACGGGCCGTTTGTCTAAAGCTTTGCTGGCACTGCCAAGGAACCAGGTCCAGGGTATCCAGAGATATTGGGGACGAATCCTGAACTGATTCGCTTGAACCTGTTTAATTTCGAGCTCAAAAGCGTCGTGAAACCAGCCCCATTCCAAGCGAAGCCCTAAGATATATACCTGAGAATGGGGATCAAAGCGAAAATGCCGGTAGCGTAGGTTGGGGAAACGTGTATGAAGGCCTAATTTTAGGGCCTGCTTCAATTGTCTTTCAGAGAAATTTCCGTCAATTTTTCCAGACAATTCCAATTCCTGTTGGATTTTTGCCGGTTCCAGATGCAGCTGTGCTGAAAACCCAGTCTGTGAATCCAGACAGGCAGAAGCATGGGCCTGTACTGCTGACTGAGACAGAAGTGTGAAGAGGCCGCTGAGCAAAAGTTTTTGAATGACTGAAGCCATTATGTAGTTGCCTTGGATAAATTGAATGATGGAGTCACGAAGATTTCTGAAGTTTATCAGGATTTGGAGAATGGGGTGCGATAAAAAACATTGGAAAAAAAACTTCAATTTTTGATGGTGGGGCTCGAAATATGAGGCATTCATTTTGAAGATTAGAAATGCGTATTTTATTTTAAGCGTAATGGCAGTATGATAATAGATACTTTCTAACATGGCAGGGCAGTATGCAGCTGAATTCGCTTGTGCGTCAACTTGAAACGCAGGGTAAAACGCGAAATGACCCCCGCGAAAAACAAGCAGAGCTTTTCTTGAAAAAAGGCATGGAATTGCTGCATCAGGCGCATCTTGAGAAATTCAAGCAGACAGCGACCCTCAGCCAGGCAGTAGATGCCCTCAGTGCATCGATTAAATTCAAGCGCACGCAACCTGAACCCTATTTGGCCCTGGCGTATATTCTGTTTATCATTGAGGATTTTGAGTCCGCGATAGAGTATCTGAGAGAAACTTTGCGGATCTCCCCTGACCATCCAGATGCCTTGGGCTTGCTTGAGATTATTACCCAAAAATCTGCCCTTTCCAAGTCCTCAAGCCAGCCCCCTTCTTCAAGACCCCCGCATTTTGTGGCTGCCTCAGAGTCTGAAGCGGAGCTCGACTACGATGCACTCTACGATCAGCTTGAGGCTTTTATCGTCCAGCAAGTGAGCCGGGTTTCACTTTTTCCTGCCTTGCGTCCCAGGGCTGATAGCAAAGGGCAAAAGGAAATTCTGAAATTCTATCAGGAAATCAAAGAAATTCTCTTAAGCGCACAGAAACAGATGCAGATTCTTGAAGAAGAACTTGAGGTACAAGATTTGCAAACCCGGCTTCAACCATTGGAGGTTTTGGAAAAACGTTTTGCTTTGCTGCTTCAAATTTCAGAACAAATCAAAGTGATTTTGCAAAGGATAGAATCCGAATTTGAAATTGCGCAGCAACAGGTTTTGTCTTTGGGCGAAATTGAAAACCGTGACGATTTTCAAATTATGGAAGAAAATCTTGAAAGCCTCTTAGACACCACAGATCAATTGGCAGATGAGATTGAGGGCCTGGATCAAAAAGGATATCCAGCGCCTGAAGTGGAGGGGGTCTATGCCAAATTGGTATCAGAAATTGAAAAACTTCAGGATGGAATCGATGAGCTTGCCTCCAGGTGGTCAACATGAATTTTGTAAAATTTTCAGCAGGAACGATAGGAAAATAAAGCATGCAAGTCAATCGCAATACCTATACCGTTCAAACCCAAATGATAAAACGTGCACCTGCACCCACGACAACGACACCCCAGACTTCAGGTGCGGTTTCTTTAAGCAAGGCACCTTCTGCAGAAGTCACGAAATATATTCAGCAGAGAGGCTCTGATGCGGGCCCTAAAATTAAAGGGGCAGATTTAATCAAGGCCAAAATAGAAAAGGCCCAAGAACTGGGCGGTTTTCAGATTGATCAAAATGCAAGTGGTGTCAAAGCCTGGCTTAAATCGAGTTCGCTGTATAAATTTTTCGCAGGAGATTCGTCAAAAGCCACTGACACCAAAGGGATGGAAGTTGCCGAAGCCGTCAATGATTCGATTGGACATACTGCAGATTTGGCGATCAAAGGCCATGAAGATGTTTTGAAGGTGGGATCAAAACAGGGAGATCTGCAAAAGACGACCGATGCCTTGCATGGCAGAGGTGAAGTACCCACTGGCGAAGATGCCCAGGTACAAACCCCAGATGAGATTTCGAGTACGGTTGGGATTGGCACCGCAGGTCTGGCCTTTGTAAAGGGCTTATCCGATGGCTACCATGCCATTCAAGACCTCTCAGAAGCCAGCGGCATGATCAAGGAGTCGGGTGAATTGAAAGAACAGGCCTATCAGGCCATGGGTTTGCATGCCCAAATTGGAGACCTGCTGGGGGGAAGAGGCTTGGCTGCACTGCAAAAACCTGGGCCAGGCAATACCAAAGTTGCTGATGCCTCTAAAATAGATGGACTTGTTACCCAGATCAGTGCTTTCAGCCCAGGTGCTGATACTTCAAAATTGAAAGATGCCTTTAAATCGATGGCGAACGGTCAAGCATTAAGCCCCGATCAAAGAGCGATGCTGGGCGGTCTCAGCACAGACTTGCATCGTACTTCGCTGGAAAGGGTCAATCAAGCCAAGGTGTTGAATACCCAAGGCAAGGTGGCTCGGCGAGAAGCCGCTTTGGAACTTGGCAAAGCCAGTGGCGGGGTGATTGAAAAGGCGACGGCGATCTCTTCAAAAATTATTGAGGTCGCAGATAAAACCGCTGTTACCCATTTGGCCCAGGCCGCATCTGTCACCGGTATAGCGGCCACGGTAGGGGCTACCGTGGAGATGGGCGTGAATATTCATGCCGCAGTGAAGGCCAGTGGCGTTAAAAATGCCATGAAGGCTTTGCGTTATCCCAGCAAAGAAAGTTTTCTCGAGGCTGCGGGTTCTTTAGAGAAAAAGTCAAATGATTTGAAAACCAAGGCAGCAAAAACGACTGATCCGGGTAAAAAAGCGGGTTTGCTTGAAAGGGCCAAGGAATTAGACCAGACAGCAGGTGAGCTGAGAGCGGCCAGCAATGACCCGAACAAGATTGAAGCTGCCAAAATGCAGAGCTTGGATATGAATGCGGCTGCCAAGCAGGTTCAAAAACGACAGGGATTGGGCGCTAAGATTCTCAGTGTGTGTATTGCAAGCTTGAAAGTTGCGGCAGGGATTGCCGCCACCGTCGCTGTTTTTGCGGGGGCCGCTGCTTTGGCTGCAACACCTGTGGGTTGGGCCTTGGCTGGAGCTGCCTTGGTCGGGGGAATTGCCTTGGGCTGTTATAAGATGAAAAAGTCCTACGATCGCTTTGAACAAAACACCCAATTGCAGCAGGCCCATCTCGCGGTAAAAGCGAAATTAACCAGTAGTTTGCCGGATCAGGGGGGAGCTCCTTCTTCCAGCCGTATCACTGAGCTGAAAGCGGTTCGCACCGACTTGTCGAACTCCCTGGATGATGTAAATCGTCAATTGGTTTTAAGCTCACCCACCGATCCAGATTTTGCAGATTTAACGACAAAAAAGGGCAAGCTGACCCAAGCGGTTTCAGACATGGACACCCAAATCTCAAAAATGGAAGCGATTGTCACTCTTGAATCTGGGATGCCAGCATTGCAGCAAAAGCTTGATACCTGCACGCAGAAAGTCGAAGCCCTCAAAACGAAAGATCGGGAATTGACAAGCCAGATTAATGATTTAAATTCTCAATTATTAGCCTTAGACGCTGGCCCTCAATCCGGCGGGATTTTAAATGCTCCCACGCTCACAGGTTCTTCTGTTTCAGGCGGCAAATCCAAAACTCAACTTGAAACTGAAATTCGCCAGCTGAGAATCGAAAGCACATCTACCGTTCGGGAATTAATGTCCGCCAGACAAGAAGAAAGCAGTGCCAAGACTGCGCTTGATACAGCCACCTCTAATCTGGCGACTCAGAAAAACGATTTTAAACAGGCCTATCCCAGTAAGCAGGAATTAATGACCTTGGATAAGGATTTGACAGTTTTACGCTGTCGCAAAGACCCCGATTTTGCGGCTAAAAGAATACTCAAAAATTTGGGCAGTACTGATCCCAATAAGAAAATGGAAGCCCAATCCATTGTTCAGTCATTGGGGTTGAACTTGGATGACTTAACCAAAAAGGCAGTGGGCACTGATGATGAAAAAGGTCAAGCCGTTGAAACCCTGTTAAAATCCTTGAACCCTTCGTAAAAGGCAATCAATATGATAAAGACCCCTGTATTTGATCAACTCTTGGAATTGCTGGAGATGCTGGCGATTCCTGCTCAGCTGATTCCTCCTCACCCAGAAGCTGAATTAGAGCAAATGATGGTGCTGCTCGAATCGGATGAGAAAGACAGACCCTTGGGTTTGCGCCTGAGTTGGCTGGAAGATATTGTGGATTTAGGTTTGGAGCGCCTGAATGGTTCTGTCGGGTTGCATGACAGCTATACCCTCGAATTTCATCTGCCCATCCAGATTCAGATTCCCTCAGAAAAACGAGGGGAAGTCGCTTTGCTTTGTCAGAAATTCAGTCAAGGGTTACTTTTTGGATGTATCGGCTATATGCCCCGTGAAGGGGTTTACTTTCGTTATTGTTTATCGCTATTAAAACGTGAAATTGACGCCGAGAGGGTTGCCGATCTGCTGACTGCTATTACCGAATATGTACACCGTTTTTCTGAAGTTTTGGATGACTTGCTTCTGGATCATCCCTTGCCGGAATTTTTGAGAAGTGCAAAGGAGTCGCTATGATTTCTCTCAGCGAAGCAAGCCAGATTCAGTTTCTTGAAACTTTTTTACATTCAGCAGGAATCTCTGCGCTTTACAGGGCTGTCAGCTCTGAATCTGCCTTTGAACATCTCTTAATTGTCATGGCCGCTGAAATGGCGGAACGTCCGGCCCGCCTGTATTGTGTCAATTCGGTTTTGCAGGCCTTGGGCCAGGAAGCACCAGAGAGTTTTCAGATCTTGGATTTGGTTCAACCCCTGGGAATTTCTGTTTCCACAGCAAGGGAACAGAAATTGGCCTATGTTTTGGGGATTTTGAACCGGATTTTGCCTGGCCCGGTTTTGCTTTTTAATGCGCAGGATGGTGTTTACCTGAAGCAGTCCTTTATTCAAACGGAAGAAGACGAGCTTTGGCCGGGCCTCTTGCTAGAGAGTCTGGCGTATTTCAAGGACCTTGCACCTGTACTGAGCCATGAACTTCTGGCTGTTGCCGAAAACAAACAGACTGCCGAAGCCGCGATTAAAAATCTTGAACAGGCGTTGGCAAAGCCCCCAGCAGGAAGAGGGCCTTTGTTTCAGCCTGAAACCTAAAGTTTCTAAGCCAGCTCACCCTTAGGAAACGATGTTATTCCAAGTGTTCGTCGTAACTGGCGTGAAATTCACGCGGCCGTGAAGGGAAACGATCATTCGGTATAACTTGGATATTGGCCGGAGGCGGTATTTTTCGGCTTAAATCCGCAAGCACGGCGACCACCAGACGCGTACTGCCTGCTAAATAGTCAGCATTGACAGTTTCGTAAGTATCACCGCGTTTGTGGTAATAGGGCGTCATATCCCCGTTGGTGTACTGTTCGGAAATACAAATCACATTAAACCCTTCACGGTGAAAGGACTCATGGTCTGTTTGGCCTGTATTGGTGCGATCAAAAGGCAGATTGAGACCATGGGTTTTATTGACCATATTGTAATAATCCCAAAGAAAACCATCGGGTTGGGCTATTTCGACGGTTTTGTCCTTGTCTCCATCCCAGGCCAGCATGTCGATATTGTGCATGCTGGTGATTTTTAATCCCTGTTTTTTGAGATCCCGGGCCAAATAGCGACTCCCCACCAGACCAATTTCCTCTTCATCGAACCACGCGAAAATAAAATTGACTTTGCGCCCTGCTAAATTGCGCAGAATTGTGGCTGCTTCAAGGACGGCCACGGTACCGCTCGCATTATCATCTGCACCTGCATTGCGAACAGAATCCAAATGTGCGCCGAGCACGATATACTCATCACTGGGGGTATCGGCCATCAGGCGCGCCATGACATTGGTGCCATTGGGTCGGTAATTGTGCAGTTCAGGTTGATAGCCCAGATTTTCTAGGGCTTTGCTGAGATAGGCACGGGTCAGATCCCGGCCCTGTGCAGATCCTCTTTCAGGGATCAATCCCGCCGTTGCGAAGGGCGATTTTCCAGATAAAATGGCCAGATGGCCCATCATGCGTGCGGGGTCTACACTTTTTTCAATGGCTTCAGGAGCCCGGGAACGGGCATTGATTTGCACTAAACTTGTATTTTGAGACACAGGCAAATGGCTGATACAGGCAGTTAAAAGGGCCAGTCCTGCAAGCCACAGGCGAGAGGGGGATTTTCGCATTATCGGGTGAATTCACTTTCGGCCGGGATTTCTTAATTATCCTCTGAAAAGGCAATAATTCCAAGTCAGTGTATTAATTTTTTAAGTTGGGCTTGTCGCGGGTCACAGGATAATTTGCGCGAAGGAGATGGCGCAAGCCCTGAAGGGGTATTACAGATTCAAAAAAATATCCGCATCTTGAATGGAAGTATTTTCTCTGGTTAGATTATCCTACCGCCGACCCCTGGCGGAAATATCGCGAGGCCAAGTCGTCAGGGAAAATTTCTGCCCTGTCTGGCATTGGTTCTGAGGTGGGGATTCAAGGCGTTCCTTTGGATCAAAATGTCTGGATAGATCGACGCAAGAGCTGGACTGCAGGCTGTGTTTCACTAATCTGGATATTGAAGAAGTGTATCCTTGGGGCACAGCTGGCACCCTGGTCAGGATTGTTCCCTGAGCAATCAAACCGTTTTGAGATAGAAACGGCTAAGCAGTTCATCATAGTATTCAAAATCGCCGAAGGCATTCATGATGCGGGGATAAATTTCAAAGATGATATGGGCGGGTGTATACCAGTGCCGACTTTGGGTTTCAAAACCCAATTCTTGGGCTTCTGCTTTGCGCAATAAAACAATTTGTTGGGTTTTCGCGATTTTACTGCTGTTTTTACAATAGTAATCAAGTGCTTTTTCAGCGGTCTTGAAGTCTTTGAGAAGATTCAGGCGCACGGGTTGCCATTCTGGAAGCTGTTCAGGATCCAATTCAATTCCCAAGAGGACAAACTCCAATTTGTTCTCAAGATAAAAAATTTCACCTCGTTCAAGTGCCGAGCGAATGCGGGGATCATTTGAGTTGGAGCGGGTTTCTAGTGGGGGAGGAGCTTCATTTTCGAGGTTTTGTTCCAGGGGGAGTGGGCTTTGATTCGATTTCAAGGCTTGCAGAAACAGCTCTTTGTCACTTTCCTTGATGAACGGTTTCACTTTCAGGTACTCAGCATATTCCGCTTTGCTGAGTTTGAACGTGATGGTTCGCTCTTGCTTATTTTTATGTCTGCCAGAATTTTTCATGGCTTTGAACGCCCACGCTTAAGTTCTTAGCTCTTCCTCAAGCATAGCAAAAATGAGCAGTTGAATAAAGCAGACAAAAAAAAGAGGGGGCTGGGCCGTTCTGTTTCTCAAATAGATATGCCAAAAAATAACACATCAAAAAAAAAGAAGCCGCTTCAGGCGACTTCTTTGAATCAACGGAAACTATTTCATCAGACTCAGTTTTAAAAAGGCATAGTAGAGCGTTTTGTAGACATTCATACGGCCGTAGCCCGTATAGATATCGAAGCCTGGGGCTTCCATATCGTCAGCTCCCAGTTTGATCAGGTACTTCACCTGTACAGGGGTGAGATCTTGCAAGACACTTTTGATCAGCGCTACCAGGCCGGAAACGGCTGGTGTTGCCATGGAGGTCCCATTCCATTGAATATAGTTTGTACCAGGAATCGTTGACATAATATTCACTCCTGGAGCCATAACATGGATATGGTTGCCGTAGGTTGAGAAACTGGTGCGTTTATCCGAGGAATCGGTGGCCCCGACAGCGATCACGCCAGCATAAGCCGCAGGATACATCACGGCATTGCTTCCCGTATTGGCCATGCCTGCCACGGCTATTGTATTTTTTGATAACGCATAGTTAATCGCGTTTTCAATCACCTGAGAATAGACTGGGCCTGCAAAACTCATACTGAGGACGGTCGCGCCATGATCTGCTGCATAGGTAATCCCTGCAGAAACGCCTGCCAAGGTGCCATAGCCTGAATTGTCTAATATCCGTATGGGCATGATTTTGGCGTTGGGGGCATACCCTGCAATGCCGATATTATTGTTGGTGCTGGCGGCGGCGATACCTGCGCAGTGCGAGCCATGACCGTGGGTGTCGCCATTGTAGGGCAAGCTGGCGAAAGCGCTGTAGCCCTGCACAATCTTGTCTTTTAAATCAGGATGAGAACCATCTACCCCTGTATCCGCCACTGCGATAATGGTATTTTCCCCCAGGCCTTTGCCATCTTTTGCCAGAGCCCATCCTTGTTGGGCTTGGGTTTTGATCTGACCATATTGGTATTTGAATAAAAAGTCGTTGATGGGGTAGCTTGCTGTGGGAGCCGGAATCTGCGTGATGGCGACCAAGGCATCTTGTTCTACCAATTCAATATTGGGGTTGTTTTTAAGCTCTGCATAGGTTTGGTCGGATTCCGACAGGTTTTCACTTTCCAGCACTTCCAGATTCTGGCTGCGCTGAATATAGCCCAGATGTACGGCATTGACTTCATCTCGTATCTCTTCCGCTTCTGCTTCACTGACATCGGCTTTGAATTTCACGATAAAGCGCCCTGGAATTTTAGCCCCAGCTTCAAGGGGAACTTGATCTTTGATGCCAAAATCTGAGGGCATCAGAGATGACATTTGAAGATCTGTTTCTGAGTCTGGATTTACCATCGCCGAACCGACCGTTTTGTTTTGTGGCGTGGCAATTTGACTGGGCGTTTGGGCTGTATGAAAGCCTTGGCAACCTGTCATCAACAGCAAAGTGGCAGCACAGAAAAGATGAACGGCACGAAAAGTTTTAGTCATGAGAGACTCCTTATTATTTTAAAATGGGCAACCCGGCTGACTGCATGAGTTCCGTGGCTTTGCGTCCCCGCCTCGCGACGGGTTTGCCTTTTTCCTTTTTGAACCCGAGGGTTCAATCAAGGAGTTTGCCGAGCGGCAGGATTGTCTCTCAGCATGGTTTATGATAATCAAAGAAATGAAAAGAAAATAGGAGTTTGGATACCCTATTTCTGTGCGGCGGATAACGGTGTTTCTGTCAGTTAGATCACAGCTGAAATCCTTTTAAAATTTAGTTTTATGGGGGTAAAGATTTTTTGAGGCTCTGAATTTTAGATGTGGGTGGGCTGTGGGTGAGTTTTGATTTGTCTTTTTATTTGCCTAAAAATGAATAGATTTAAAATTTTTTATAATTATTTACACGTGAAATATAAGTAAATTTGCATTGGTTTGCGTAAAATAAATAAGTGCAAGCTGTTGATGTACAAGAATATTTTTGTGAGGAAAAAAAATACGCTAAACTTATAAGGCTTTCTTTCGCAAAGCGAATAGCACAGAAGGTAGAGGGGCAGGGGTATGTCGCAAAAAAAGCAATTTTCCTTAAGGGTGGGTCTGGGAGCTTTACTCAGTTTGAGTCTACTTGCCTGTCAAACGGCGGCCAACCCATCTTCATCTGTGCCCGTAAACGCTTCGGCTTCTCCCGCTGTGAGGGCCTCTCAAGAACCCGTATCTAGGCCCTCTTCGCTTCCTTCTGCTTCTCCTTCCGCAGCAGAGCCAGTTGAATCCAGCGAAAAACTTGAAGCGCAATTGGGCTTTAAATTTGTCTCGGTGCCTGCGGGGAGTTTTGCCATGGGGGACAGCAAAGACGGCCCCGTTCATCAGGTGACTTTATCGCAGGGGTTTCAGCTGCAAAATACAGAACTCACCCAGGCCCAATGGCAGGCCGTGATGGGAACGAACCCCTCCTTTTCAAAAGGGGATAACCTGCCTGTAGAGAGTGTCAGTTGGAATGATATTCAAAGCTTTTTGACTCAGTTGAATGCCAAAACCCAAGGCGGATACCGCTTGCCTACGGAAGCCGAATGGGAATACGCGTCCCGTGCAGGCAGCACGACGGCCTATGCCTGTGGAGAGGATGAAAGCTGTTTGGCCGAAATGGCGTGGTATATTCCCAATGCCAAAGAGATGTCGCACCCAGTGGGGCAACTCAAACCCAATGCCTGGGGCTTGTATGATATGCACGGCAATATCAGCGAATGGGTTCAGGATCGTTACGCGCCCTATACTGAAGGTGCTCAAACCCAACCGATGGGCCCAGAAAAAGGAGATTATCGCATCCAACGCGGAGGACATTGGGGGACCTATGCTGATCGCTGCCGTTCTGCCAGCCGCCAATATGGCGATCCCGGAGGAAGCGATCGCAATTTGGGTTTCCGTTTGGCCCGGTCTTTACCCTAAATCTTAACCTGGCCTTCGTAAAATTAAGATCTGGGTTTTATCTGTAAAGTGCAGAACGTTCTGCTTCGAGCAAAGCAAGGGCTTGTTGCGCGAGATGAGGTTCCAATTCATTTTCAATCGCCTTCCAGTTGATCTCAGGTAAGTCATGGCGCTGAATATATTCTGCCTGAAATTTAAGCATTTCCATTCTGAGTGCTGTGGTTGGATGCGTTGAATCTACTCGGTGTTTTTCTTTTTCAAGAATACGTCTTCTTCGTTCATGTTCAGAAAAGGGCATTTTTTGCCAATGGGTCAGGGTTTCTTCAAAGAGTGAACCAGGATTTTCAGTTTGTTTTTTGCGGATTCGCTGTCTGGCTACCGCATAGATTTCTGGCTCCAGTGAGAATTTTTCAAACCCAGTCAGACAAGCTCTTAGGGAAGCCAAGCGCAGACTGTTCAGATCGGTTCTGTATTCCGCACGCTGACTGTCTGCCCAGAGCCAGCGTAAAAGCAGGTGTCCCAGTCCCCAAAAACCGTGGGCAATCAAGGCGAGTAACCAATTGAAGGGAATGAGCAAAATTTCAGTAAAGTTGAGCGCTATTCTGTCCTCGTAGAAAAGCTTGCCTTCGTAATGGGGAGCTAGGCTATGTGGGCAAAGGGCATCACCGGTTTGAAAGAGGACGTTCATGGCAAACTCTGGCAAGCGCTGTTGCATGGGGTCATTGTGCGCCAAATGCCCAATTTCATGTCCCAAAAGAGCGAGTTTTTCCTCTGAATTTAAAACGTTCCACAGCGGCAAACCGATCGAGAGATAGCGTTTTTTTTGATAGACAGTGACACTTGCATTGAATTCAGGTGTAAATATTACCCCGTCCGGTTGGGGGGTATTTAAAACATTTGCGCAGAGCTTGAGCAGTGAAAAAAATGCAGGCAGGGTGTTTGCGTCCAATACTGTTTGGCCTGCATAAGGGGGGGCTTGGCGCTTTGGGGTGGCTAAAAAAGCAAAACCCAGAAACATCAGTCCAAACAGGCTGCCCACAACCTGTCCCCTGAAATGCCACAACAAGTAAATTCCTGTAAAAATTAGGCTGAGATAGGCAATTATTACCCCGATTGAAAACAATTTGACACCTGTGGAGAGTTTTTTCAAATGCATTGTATTTGCCAGATTTTGAGTTTTTAGAGCTTGAAAAAGCTCCAAACCGAGTCTTTCGCTGAGTTTCAAATAATATAACTCAAATATATTCTGTGCTGAATTTTGCTCTGCATCAGGTTGTAGATTCCAGTCGCAGGCTGGGCACCACTGGGTAAAATCTGGGTGATCGTAGAGGGGAGCATTGCATTCAGGGCAGGGTTTCATTTTTGCTCCTTTGCGTGAGCGAAAATTCTCGTGCGGTCATCCCGCAATGACCCCAGCCGCAGTGCTTTGCAACAAAGTTTGAAAATCCTGTTCGATATGGGCCAAAGTAAGTGACTCAAATCGCTCTAGAACCAGATTGTGAGCTTCCTGAAGAACTTTATCCAGGGCCTGATTGACAGCCTTTTCAACAAGACAGCCGGGCAGGTTGCTTTCTGGGGTGAAGTGGAGTATGGTGGGCTCTCCCAGGGCATCATAGATCTCACGCAGGCTGATTTGATGCAAAGGTTTGATCAGAATCCATCCGCCCCCATGTCCTTTTTCGGCTTGAATCAGTTGTTTTTCACGCAGGCAGGCCAAGGTACGTCGTACGACAACGGCATTGGTATTGAGCATTTTGGCGAGCGTTTGGGAGGTAAGCGGGGCTGGATGGTGGCTCATGTGAATCAAAACATGCAGGGTTCGCCAAAGCCTTTGATCGGTTTTCATCGCCAGTTTAATATGCCCAATTCAGTTGAAATCTTCTTACAGAATAACATGCTGTGCCAGATGCCCTCAATTACTGGGGGAGAGCTTGCAGGCGTTTTTATGATTTGCTATCATGTAACATAAAAAGTTACATGATAGTTCTTGGCAAGATCGCTATCGGAAGCTAACTTTCTATCTGAATACCAAAAAGGAGCCTATATGACTTCCTCTCACCGACACGCCTCTTCAGCTCAGGAACCCAAAGCGTTTTGGGAAAAACGCTATCTTGAAAGTGTGTCCCGCAGCCGTGGTAAAGCCGGTAGGTTTTTGCAGGACTGGGTTTCAGGTTTAGAACCCCAACGGGTGCTGGAACTGGGCTGTAGCACAGGGGATGACAGTCTTTGGTTGGCTGAAAAAGGGTGGCAGGTTACCGCCGTGGATATTTCGGAACATGCCGTGCAAACGGCCCAGCGTTTGGCGCAGGAAGCAGGTCTGTCAGAACGGATTGCTTTTCTAAACTGCGATTTGACCCAAGAATTTCCAGCGGGTCAGTTTGAGTTGGTCAGTGCGACCTATTTTCAATCGCCCTTTGATTTTCCCAGAATACAAATTTTAAAGACAGCAGCTTCACGGATTGTCAAAGGGGGGCATCTGTTGATCGTTACCCACGCCTCGGCACCCCCTTGGGCTGCTCATACAGAGCCAAAACATGAATTTCCAAAGGCTGAAGAGGATTGGCAAAATCTGGACTTGCCTGAATCGCAATGGCAACTGTTGAAGCTCAGTGTGGAGACACGTCTGGCCCAAGGGCCTCAAGGGCAGGAAGCAGAGCTAAAGGACAATTTGATCTTTGCCCGGCGGCTATAAATATCCATAACTTGTGTTGTGAATAAAAGTTCTACGAAGCATCAATTCTGAAATCTTAAAAAAATAAGATTATTTTAATGTCTGGAAACAAATTTTGAAAGATTTTCTGTTTAAGAAATTTTGAAATCACATTCAAAGAATATTAGGTTTTCCGTGTTAGAAGTTTTAGATTATGTTTAGTCGTTAACCGATTCTATGCTATGTTATGATGTACTCACAATTCATACAAGACCATACAATACAACAATCTTTTCAATTTTAGGTAACTTCAGTGAGTGATGCCGTCTTAAATAAACAATCCGAAGACTTTCTCCGTCAGGCTTTACCCGTCTTTGCAAGACATGAAACTTTTCACCCACGCTTTGGTTGGCTAAAAAAAGGTTATGATCGCACCAAACAAGATCCAGCTATTTTTCTCCAACAAGATGCTCCTGTCACCTTGGGCGTTGGCAAGAACATGGTTAATGCGATTCGCTATTGGACACAGGCATTTAAGTTAATTGAAGAAGCGGGTGAATCAGAAAGTAAAGGTACAGAATACTTACCTTCAGATTTTGGCTTAAATCTATTGGACGATAATGGATGGGATCCTTACCTAGAAAACCTGGGCTCACTCTGGCTTTTACACTGGTATTTAGTCAAACCTGTGTCTATTGCTGCAACTTGGTATTTTGCTTTCAATGCTTTTTCTCATATTGAATTCAACAGCGACGAATTTTTAAAAGAACTGAGCGATTTTCGCACCCTTTATTTCCCTCGGGCTAATGCTGTTGAAGCCTCTCTCAAGAAAGATGCCAATTGTTTTTTGCGAATGTATGCAGAAGGAGCTTCAAATAAAAAAGGTGTTAGAGAAGAATCCATTGATTCACCTTTTATTCAATTGGGTTTAATGCAATCTCATCGTTCTCATCATTATCAGTTTAATATAGGTTATAAACCCACATTGCCCCCAGAAATTATCGTTTTTGCCTGTCTTGATTTCGCTGCTATGTATAGTACTGGGCAAACATTAAAACTAGATAGCTTATTGTTTAAACCAGGCAGTCCGGGATTTGTCTTTCGGCTCAATGAAGCCAGCTTATGTGAGGCCATCGAAAAAGTTGCTCGAAAGTTTAAACAAGTGCAATATTCTGAAGCAGCAGGGCTTTTACAATTGAGTTTTCAAGGTGATCCTAAAACACTCGGACATAAATTATTAAATCGTTATTATAAGGAGCAGGCATGAGTATCCAACTCCTTTCTGACATGATTCAGTTAGAACGGCGCTACAGTCGTTCTGTTAATCTGGAACGGGATTTGAAAAATCCTGATAGCGTCAAAGGTTATATTATTACACCCTGTGCTCAAGACTTGATCGAGCGTTTTATTCATTCTTTTCCTGTGGGCTCTACTCGGGCCTGGACGATAACAGGTGTATATGGCACAGGTAAATCCTCTATTGCCCATTTTTTAACTGCTCTCTGTTCACCCAAAGACAGTCTAATATATGAAAATGCCTTGCAAGTTTTGGCTGAAACAACCCAAGAGGCCCTGCTGATACAAACACAGCTTGTTAACCAAATATCAGATTCTGGCCTTATTCCTGCTGTGGTTACTGCCCGTAGAGAACCCATTCACCATACGATCATGCGTGGACTTTACGAAGGACTGGTTCATTACTTTGACGGTAAAAGGGGTAAAAAATCTTCTGTCTTTGAAGAACTTCAGGACTATATTGATTTAATTGAATCCGGCAAAGATTTTGATGGGAAAGTCATTAAGTCGTTTATTGCCAAAATTACCCAGTCTACAAAAATGGGGATTTTGCTCATTATTGATGAGTTGGGTAAAAACTTTGAATACGCCGCTCAACATGCGAACCACGGAGATTTGTATTTACTTCAAGAATTAACTGAGTATCCTTCTGCACCGGCTCACCAGGGCCTTTTTGTATTTGGTCTTTTGCATCAGGCATTCTCAGAATATGCTCGCAATATGACCGGTCTACAGACCAATGAGTGGTCTAAAATTCAGGGTCGCTTTGAAGATGTTCCCTTCTCTGAATCTCAAGAGCAAATGTTTCGTTTAATGGGAAAGTCAATTCGTTTAAACGCAGATTATAAACCCGACATTCTTACTTGGGCTGCCCAGTGGTCAGAAGAAATCAACAACGCTTTTGGACAAATAGCGGGCATCTCAAAAGAATTAATCAGCGAAGTCTACCCGCTTCACCCTTTAGCTGCCTTAGCCTTGCCCCAACTCTGCCAGCGTTATGCGCAAAATGAACGCTCCATTTTTACGTTTTTGGCCAGTGCCGAGCCCCATGCTTTGCAGCCTTTTTTGCAAGCTATAGCTTGGGATGCTTCTTCTCCGCCAACTTTACAATTGCATCAGGTTTATGATTATTTTGTAGAATCGGCCAATATGACGGCCTCTAATCGCGTGCAAGCGCAACGTTGGAATGAAATCCATAACCGTATTATGGATGCGCGTCAATTGAGCACAGAAGAACAACAGGTTTTAAAAACCGTGGGTTTACTTAATTTGGTTTCGTTGGGGGGAACCATCAAGGCTCGAATGGATATGACTATTGCAGCATTGAATCATCAGCCTGTTGGGCAACAAAGCAAGCTTTACAAATCATGGAAAAAAGTGATTCAAGCCCTCATTGAGAAAGGGTTTTTGACTTATCGTAAAAAACTTGATGAATTAAGACTTTGGCAGGGAACAGATTTTGACATTGAAGAGGCCTTGCAAACTTCTCAGGAATATTTGTCTCTCAATGTAGAAGATGTTTTAAATACCCATTTTGAACTCCAACCTTTGGTTGCACAACGTCACAGCTACCAAACGGGGACACTTCGCTATTTTCAACGGGCTTTTATCGGAGAAAAGACACGTGAACAAGACTTGCTATTCCCTCAAAGCAAAGCTGATGGCTTTTTGTATTATGTTTTAGAAAAAACCGCAACCCTTCCTGAAAAAACAAGTGATGGGCGACCCAATCTCTATTTGGTTGCAGAAAATACAGAACATCTTAAAAGTTTAGGGCTGGACTATGCAGCCTTTTATGAAATTTCACAGAAAGCCCCTGAATTGCGTACCGATGTCGTGGCTCGGCAAGAAGTATTACAGCGTTTGGCGATTGCCCAAAGACAAGCCAAAGAAACTCTTCATCAAATTTATTCTTCTGGGGAAGGCTTGGTTCAGCTGTTGTACTTAAATAAAGAATCAACGCTTAAAGGTGATTCTCATTTAAGTCGTGTGTTGTCTGAAGTGTGCGATGAAACCTACCCAAAATCTTTGGTACTTTGGAATGAATTATTGAATCGAGAAGAATTAACAGCTCAAGGATCCAAGGCCAGGAAAGAACTGGTCTCAGCTATGCTTGAACATACTGGAGAAGAAAATCTCGGAATAGAGGGCTATGGCCCTGAGCGCAGTATGTTTGAATCTCTGTTGAAACAAACAGGTCTTTATCGTCAGTTGGATACTGGCTACGGTTTTACTGATCCAAATATAGGAAGTGGCATTGAACCCGTTTGGCAAGCAGTGAAAGATTATTGTTTCTCAGCCATATCTGAGCCGCAATCGGTTCAGGGTTTGTTTGAACAACTCAAACGCCCTCCTTATGGAGTAAAAGAATCAGCTCTCCCCGTTTTGTTGACCGCTATACTCATGCAGTTCAGTGATGAAATCAGTTTGTTTCAAGATGGGGTCTTTATTCCGCTTTTACATATGTCTCATTTTGAATTGCTTTTCCGGCATCCACAGCGCTTTTCGGTTAAATCTTTTGCTATTGAAGGATTACGCGCTGACTTCTTTGCTTTATTAGAAGAAATGTTAGCAACAGAAAAAACCAAAGATTTTTTACAAAGAACAGGTTCTCGCAATCGAACACTATTAAGCTTGGTAAAACCTTTGATTGGTTTTGTGCAAAAATTACCCACATTTACGTGCAAAACCAACGATCTGAGTGAGCAAAGTCGGGCTTTGCGAACAGCCCTTTTAGAAACCAAAGATCCTGAAATTCTTATCTTTGAAGCATTACCTTCTTCATTGGGTTTTCACACAATTAAGTCCGATGATGAAGCGCAAGACTTTAAAGCATTGCAAAAGGTTTTGATCCATTCCCTCACTGAGTTGAACATGGCCTATCCTAAATTACTGAATCAGTGCCAGCAGTATTTACAGTCTGCTTTTGGGGTTAAGGACAAAGATCCTCTGCGTAAAGAACTCACCCGTAGGGCTAGTTTTCTCAAAGACAAAACCGTTGAACGCAAAGTTACATCTTTTGTAAATGCGATTTTGGATAATGAGAAAAATGAGAAAAGCTGGCTTGAGGCTGTCGCTATGGTGGTTGCAGATAAACCTGCCACTGAGTGGCGTGATCAGGATATTGATGCTTTTGAGACCCAATTAGCTGAGATATATCGGCGCTTTACTAATTTGGAAGCGATTCAACATGAACTGAAAAATTTGCCTGTTAATGGCAAAAAAGCCAAACGGGTTGTTGTGGCTGACTCCTCTGGCAATGAGTTTAATCAGGTTGTATGGATTGATAAAGAAGATGAAGAGAAAATTACACTACTGGTAGAACAGCTTTTAAGATCCCCAGAGCTTAAAGATAATCACCGTTTGCAAACAGCTTTAGTTGCAGGTCTTTCGGAGCATATCTTTCAATCTTAGCTCATTATTAACAGAAATTTTCCTTTGTTGAGGTCATTTTAAATGTTAGAATCAATTTTACTAAGGCTGGGACAATGACAAAAACTGAGCATCATGTATTGGGATTATCTGGTGGAAAAGACAGCACCGCCCTGGCTGTTTATTTGCAATTGCATAAAAAAATCCCCAACATGACCTATTTCTTCTGCGATACCGGAGAAGAACTTCCTGAAACCTATGAGTATTTGAACAAGATCAAAGCCAGACTCGGGGTTGAAATCCATTATTTGGCAGCAGAGCGCGGTTTCCAGCACTGGTTAGACGTGTATAATGGTTATTTGCCCTCTCCCCAAGCCCGTTGGTGTACCAAACAAATGAAAATTATTCCCCTCGAACGATTTATTCAAGATAAGTTTGGCGAGGATACAGTTTATAGCTATATCGGAATACGTGCCGATGAAAACCGAGAAGGCTATCTCTCTAAAAAACCGAATATTATTCCTGTGTTCCCATTTCGTGATGATGGCATTACCAAGGAAGGCGTAATTCAAATATTAGAAGACAGTGGCATTGGTATGCCCAAATATTATGAATGGCGTTCTCGTTCGGGTTGCTATTTTTGCTTCTATCAGCGCAAGTATGAATGGGTCAAACTGGCTGAACGGCACCCTGATTTATTTGAAAAAGCCAAACAGTTTGAAAAAGAACATTCAGACGGGCGTATGTACTCTTGGAGCGATGGAGAAACCTTGGATGAACTTCTTGCTCGAAAAGATGAGATTATTGCAAGCCATGATAAAGCTTTGGAACGTCAGAAAAAGAAAAAGCCAAATCAGGCTTTGGTTCATGCGCTAGAAGATGTATTGGATGAGGAGGATGACGAGCTTCCTTGTTTAGCTTGTCATATTTAATCTTATTTTGATATTCAATTTTTAGTGTGATTTATTACAACTTTCATATTTGGAGTGATATGTGAATTCATTTAATGATGAAATGCTATTAGATGAAGATGAAATTGGGATTGAAGAAGATGATGACCTGAATTTTTCTAACACTGAAATGTTTAGTAAAGCTGTAATATGGGGTACTGATTGGACTGCAGAAACAATAATTAATCAGTTGAATAAAAAAAACATAAAGATAGATCCAAATTTTCAAAGAAGAGACGCCTGGAATGCTAATCAAAAAAGTTTATTTATTGAGTCTCTTATTTTAGGGATTCCTGTTCCTCCTATCATTTTGGCAGAAAAAAAAGAACAAAAAAATTCCTTTATTGTTATCGATGGGAAACAACGGCTTTTAAGTTTGATTCAATTTTCAGCAAATGATGACAGTGACTTTGAACAATTAAAACTATCAAAATTAAAAATTTTAAAAGAATTAAATGGACTAAGTTACTCTGATATTGAAAAAAAATCTGATTTATATGATTATCAAACACAGTTTGATAATCAAACAATTCGAACTGTAGTTATTAGAAATTGGCAGAATGAAGATTACCTATATACAATTTTTCATAGATTAAATACAGGTAGCATGAAATTAAATTCCCAAGAGTTGAGGCAAGCTTTATATCCAGGGGATTTTGTGTATTATGCTGATGATTTTTCTATTCAAAGTACACAATTACAATCAATACTTAAAAATAAACAACCCGACAAAAGAATGAGAGATATAGAGTTATTACTAAGATATTTTGCATTTAAGAAATTCATTGCCTCTTATGATGGTAACTTAAAGGATATTTTAGATAAAACATGGAAAAATTTGAACGATAATTGGGAATCAGATAAAGAAAATATTAAAAAAGAAGCAGAAGAATTGAATAATGCTATAGATTTTGTTTTTGAAATTTTTGGAGAAAAAAGTGCATTTAGTAAGTATTTAAATGGAGAGTTCAAAAATTCTTTAAATAGGGGAGTTTTTGACATAATGGTTTATTACTTTTCTCAAAATGATATTAGAATTAAGTTGGAAAATAAGAAAAATGATGTTAAAGCTCTTTTTATTCAACTTTGTGAAAAACCAAAATTTTTAAGAACCATTGAATACTCTGTTAAAGGTCTAGAACAGGTTCGTACTAGATTTGATTTTTGGCGTGAAGGATTAAGTGGATTACTAGGTGAAGAATTACATAAAATTTGGGACTAACATTTCTAACTTATGTCAAATACCTTAGCTTTTATTCAATTCCAAAATAGAATAATAAAATTAATAAAATGTTTTATGCCTTCTAATATTAAGGTGGATAAAAATTTAAATGTACGTAATACAAATCCACTGAAAATTTATACTTCTAGACAATTGCTTTTGTTTAGAAGTTTTAGATTGCTAATTCATGCAGAGATAGAACATTTTATTGAAGAGTTAGGTGTGGGTGTAGTTAGAAAAGCTAACCAAATTTGGATATCGAATACCAAAAGCACTAAAACATTACTTGCATTATTGGCTTTTATGGATTA
Organism: bacterium (Candidatus Blackallbacteria) CG13_big_fil_rev_8_21_14_2_50_49_14; assembly: GCA_002783405.1. Classification (NCBI taxonomy): domain Bacteria; phylum Candidatus Blackallbacteria; species bacterium (Candidatus Blackallbacteria) CG13_big_fil_rev_8_21_14_2_50_49_14. Next base: position 29,136 of record PFGG01000069.1, read on the forward strand.
TAAGCTCGATAAAAATGCTACGAGTTTAAATGATCGCGTTGAAAAAGCTGTTACGGAGTATTTTAATTTGATTTCTAAAAATAATGGAATTAAAGAAGATAATGTGTTGAAAATTTTATTGCCTCTTGGATTAGATAAATCTCTCATCAGCCAAACGTGGTTAAGCACAATGAATTCTTATGGTCAGAACAGAGGCGATGTTGCTCATAAAAGTTTTAAAGCAATGATTCCGATTGATCCCGTTAGCGAAATTAATAATATTAGAAATATATTAGCAGAAATCAAATTGCTTGATGAAAATTTAAGAAAAGTATCTTAATGTCCAGAATAATATTCCTGCACTCTTCAAATACCATTGTCAACGAAGGCGAGCAGAGAGTACTCACTTTTCTGGATAGATACCTTGTTCCAGCTTCAAGTAATATACAAGGCAAACAAATTGGTGACTTGGGACCGGAATATATACTCATCCCGAACTTAGAAATACCAGATCGCAGTGCTGGACGGTATTTGGAGTTTGATGCAATATTAATTGCTCCCCATGCTCTTTACTTAATCGAAGTCAAAGACTGGGGTAATTCTATTGACGGAGATGACCAGTTTTGGTATCTCAATGGGCACCGTGAATTTAAAAATCCCCATTTGGGTTTGAATAATAAATGCAGAGTAATTAGTTCTTTACTCAATAAATACAATCCTGAATTCCGCAAAATATGGATTCAGTGCATGGTCATTATTGCCCGTGATCAAACCACACTTAATTTAACGGGACATTGTAAAGATTTAACTTTTAAATTAGATCAATATTGTCTACAGTTTATTAAAAACCCACGCCTTTTAAAGACTCCCCCTGATAAACGCGTGCGAGAGAATAGTATTACCCATCTGCAAAAAGAAATTTGTGAAGCTTTGATTGGCAAAGCCCGTGCTCGCTCTAATCAACCCAAAATAATTCAAGGCTATGAAATCGAAGAAGAACTCTTTGTAGATGACCATATTTCAGAATATGTGGGCTTTAAACTGATTCAAGGAAAACGATCAGGTACAGCCAAGCGATTGCGTGTATTAAAAATTCCTCCATTGGTATCGAAATCAGAGCAAGATACTATTCGGGCAAAATTACTCAGAGATTACGAGGCTTTAGAAACTTTGGGTTCACATCCCAATATTATTGGACTCAAAGGTTTAATTGATCATGAGTCAGATCAATTTGTAGAAATTTTAGACTGGTCTGAAGAGGGCACACTTCATACAGTTATGTCTCATCGCAAATTAGAGCTTAAAGAAACCCTTGAAATTGTGAAAGGGATTGCCTTAGGGCTAAATGCGATTCACAACAAGGGCATTATTCACCGCAATTTAAGACCTGAAAATATCCTCATGACAAAATCTGGCCCCCAGATCATGAATTTTGATCGCTCTTATCTTTTTACTCCCCAAGGCCAAACTGTTTGGCAAACCATAACTCAACCAGAAGAACTCCGTTATCTTCCGCCGGAACTGGCTTTGCCTATGGGAGAATATGATTTTTATCAATCTTCTGACCTCTATAGCTTGGGGGCCATCTTTTATGAAATTCTCTGCGGATCATTGCCTTTCCCAACCCCCCTTGCCTTTGAACATGCTGGGGGTAAGCTAAAAGAAGAACAATTGCCCACATTCAATTGGGAAAAACGAAACATGGCAATTGATTCGTTGATTTCCCGTCTTTATACTACAGATCTAGAGGGCCGTTTTGGGAGTGCACAAGAATTTTTAGACGCTTATGAGCTGGCATTTGAAGCTCCTGAGGTAATTGTAATGAACCTAAATAAATCTGTTCCACCACAATCTAATGACCGGATTGGTGATTACCAAATTATTGAGCAAATTGGTCATTCAGGAGGATTTTCAGATGTTTATCGGGCCAGACATATCTTACAAAGTAAAACATATGCTTTAAAGATTAATCGGCGTGCAGTTGATGTGAACGCTTTAATTGACGAGTTTGGGATTTTGAAAGAACTTAACCATCCCCATATTGTTAAAGTGGATTGGAGCGGACAACTCCCCGATGGTCGCTATTATTTAGCGATGGAACTCTTAGATGGCCAATCTCTTCGAGAACGATTGCAGGATCCAGATCGTGAATTAAAGACCCGTATACAAGAAGGCGCTGTGGTTGCTCAACATATTCTTTCAGCGCTTCGTTATCTTCATGAGCCCGATCTCAAGACGGGAGAAATGCAAGGCAAGACTTTGTTGCATCGGGATATTAAACCTGAGAATATTGTTCATGTATCAGATCGTGGTTATATTCTGATAGATTTTAATGTGGCTAATGAGAATACTCTCGAATCGCAGCAAACCTTTACAGGAACACGCTCTTATATTGCTCCAGATTTAATTGACCCGGTTCGATTTGAAATCAACTGGAATGCATCGGCTGATACCTTTGCTTTGGGTTGCACTCTCTATGAAGTAATTTGTGGACAGCATCCTTATAATTACAAGCCGCAACCGAATGCCACTCCAATAGATCCCAAAGATATTTCAGGCTGTCAGGAAATCAGTGAAGATTGGCGACAATTTCTCCTCAAAGCAGTGCAGTTACAGACCTCTGAGCGATTCCAAAGTGCTTTAGATATGCAATTCGCACTACAGAAGGTTTTGGGAGAATTACCAACTATCGAAGTACAAGAACAAAAACGTATACAGCAGGCATTTAAAGAATCTGCTTGGATTCGGTTTTTGCGCCAATTTGGCCCTGTACCAAGTAATGACAATATGTTTGATGAGCATATTCAAAGAGCTTTAAAACGAAATAAAATTGAATCATTGCATTTTAAGGTTAGCTATTTACAGTCATTAATAGCTAATTTTAAAGAGAAAAATCCTAAATCTGTTATTTTGACAGGAACAGCAGGTGATGGGAAAACATTTAGTTGCCGAGAAATTTGGGAAAATTTAGGCGGAAACAAAACATTATGGGATGGTGGGGAAAAAATACTTCAACTTGATTTACCTAATGGTTCAAAACTTCTCATTATCAAAGATTTCAGCGAGTTAGATGAAGAAGATAATTCAATATTAGAACGTATGGCTCAAAGTATTCTTGGAAATAATTTTCAGGAAGTATTTTTGATTGCAGCCAATGATGGGCAGTTACTTGAGAGCTGGAAAAAAACAGGTGAGAGCGCTGATGTTCAGAAAGTAAGGGAAGTTATTGAGGACTTACTTTTAAGCAATACACAAGAGTTAGAGGGGTATCAACTCCATTTGCTTAATCTGAGCCGTTTGGTTCGCAGTGCAGATGAATATAAGCAAATTTTTGAAACTGTTCTCAAGCATTCTGGTTGGTCATCATGTGAAACGTGTTGTTATAAAGCCCATAAAGATCCACGTCAGGCTTGTCCTATTTGGGAAAATAGGCAACGCTTTTTAGGCGAGAATGATAAACAAATTTTGCAAGAACGCTTAATTTCTCTTTTTGAGTTATCCCAGCTAAATGGTCGCCATTTGACAACTCGTCAATTATTATTACTACTTGCCAACAGTTTATTGGGGCATCCAGAAGCAAAAGAGCGTCTACTGACTTGTAAAGACATACCTAAAATTATTGAGAATCGACAACTTTATCTCTCCAGTATTTATCGCAATCTTTTCGGAGCTAATCTGTCTGTGCAAAAACGTGAAAAGACAGATGTTTTTATAGCTCTCAATTATTTTGGCTTGGGCAAAGAAACCAATAATCGAATAGATAATACATTAATCTTTGGGGCTGAAACAGAAGATTTTGCAAAAGATTATGAAATGCTTGTTACACAAGATAGTTACTATGGCGGCCATCAAGAATATGAAGCCCAGCGCCGATTGTATATTGAGGGTGAAACCGATGATAAAGATACATTCTTGGCTTTTTTAGAAGCCCAACGACAACGTTTGTTTTTTGTAATACCACAAAACCAAGAAAAAGAAATGATGCTTTGGCATTTAACTGTTTTTCATTATGCAGGTGAGTATCTTGAACTGTATCATCAACTTCAACGAGATCAAGCTGCTTCAGAGCAAATAATATTTCAAATGGTTAAAGGGCTCAACCGTGTTATTACTGGTTTACCGACAAAAACACAACATGAACTGTATTTGAGTAGTTCAGGTTGTTATTCTCAGGCCAAGGTCAGCTCAATTTGGGAAGGATTTGTCCCAGTTCGGCCTGGAGATGAAGGAGAAATGATTGCTTTGGTTTTATCAAAAGGAAGTCCAAGGCTATTTATCATTTTCAAGGGAGGAGAAGAGCCTGTCTTTGAAGAATTAAATCTACAACTTTTTCGCTTTGAATTTTTGATGCGGGTGGCTCATGGTTTATTGCCTGGTAGTTTTTCAAATGAATGTTATGAAGATATTCTGGCTTTTAAGTCTCGTTTATTAAAAGCCTTAAGAAGAAAACAAGACGATAGAAAGTTGCGTGTGATATCTTCACTGGTAGGAATACTTCCTCATTCTATTTTTACTCAACCTCCTCCCAAAAGCACAAGTTCCATTACCTTGCGATTTATTGATCTAAATGAAGATGGCGCGTTAAAAATGGTTCCAGTAGACATTTCTATGCCTCATGAGGTGTTGGCATGACAAATATGATGCCTTCACCCCGTATAGAAGATGTAAGTTTTTGGGTCGACGAAACTATTTGGGGGCATAGACTTTATGATGAACAGCTTCCATGGCTAAGTTTGCTAGAGTTTTTGGGGATATATGACTATTTTTATGCACAAGAGCCAAAGCAATGTTTAGCTGAGCCATTAGACGAAACGGGTATGAGCCAATTGGTGTATCAAGCTCATCGCCGTTTGCATATTCGTAATATTCTTTTCAATAACCCTTATTTGAAGATCACTTTAGAACAGGCTAACTTGAGTGATGAGCAAAAATGGCATTATTGGCTGGTAAAAATGCATAATCATGCAGCAGTTCAATATTGCCTAAATGGTCAAGAAGTCAAAGAATTTGAAAGTCTTCAAGAAAATGCTTTTGAAGATGAACCTGAAAAAGCAAAGGAAATTTGTGAATTTTATTATTTAAAATCTCGCTTTGATAATTTTAAAGATTTTGCAATACTGGTTGATTATTTTCGATCAACAGCCTTAGAGACAGATACTAACAAGCGCTGGAGTTCTAAATACATATTTCCTTTTGGCAAAGATTGTTTTTTTGATGATCTTAAGGTTGAATCAACAAAAGATCAAAAACAAAAAGAGATAACCATTGTATCTTCTTCATCTGATCGGCGTTTTTTTGGAAGAACCGGTGAATTACTTTATTTGATGCTATGTCGGAGTGGTAAGGCAGAACAGATTCGAAAGGGATTAAACCAGCTTATTTTTGAGCGCAAAGATAATCAATGGAATCAACTTATTCAAATCCTTCAACCATTTACTAAAGACTCTCTAAAATCAGATAGTTTAGTGTTCAAAAACAAACATTCAGTTACAAGTAAAGTATCTCCACCCTATTTGCCTCAATCAAATTTAAAAGAGTATATTGAATTGGGCGATGATTGGGTAAATTTGTTTAATTGTAGTATGCCAAACTATGATGTCTTGCCACATCTTGCACGTATTACAGGACTACATTTAGTTATTTATTTTCTTAACCGTGCCTGTTCTACATTGGGTTATGAATCTAGCCAGATGGTTGTTGAAATTTTGGCTCCTCGAAAGACGATAATTCGTGACTTGGCTTCTCAAAGCTATTACAAAAATAATGGTTTATCCCAACAAGCAGTTAAATCTTATATTGCAACTCAACTAGAAAGCAGTGATTGGAAAGAAGCTGTAAATAACCAAAATGAAACACAGGCTATAGACTTTTTAGTTGAAACTTTTCGATGGAAAATTGATAAGGATTGTGGTAGTACGCCTGAAGCTATTTTGCAAACTTTTCAAGAAGATGTTCTAAAACGCCACAAGCAGCATTTACAAAAAGTACATTCGATTTATTGTAAAGAAATTGGACTGGCTTCTACAAGAGGGAGTCTCCGTACGCGTTATACACCTACAGATGAACTCCTAGAAACGTTGGTCTTGGCTACAGTACCCGAACGCATGGAGTTTCAGAGTTTTCTGGCGCACCTTTATCAAAAATATGGCTTGATTATTGGGGATAAACAAGCTGAACAATTTATTCAAAAAAACCAAGCCGATAAAGCCGACTTTAGTAGCAATGCTGAACGCTTAGAAGAACGTTTATTAAGCATAGGATTATTGCAACGTTTATCCGATGCCTGTGCCTATGTAATCAACCCTTATACAGGAAAAGGTAAACTATGAACGAATTGGAGTTGATTGCCAAAGTTACTACAGCTGTACTTCGTCGAAGCATTGCTACAGAAGAAAATCGGGATGAAGGTGTTGCACGTTTTCTTCTAGATCGACTAACCGAAAAACAAGTAGCACAAATCTGTGTAGAAATCTTAGATGATCCCACATTGGCTCAAAATATTAAAATTCGAATACCTAAAACCCTTATAAGCTCGGATTTAGCAAAAGAATTTAAATTACCCGAAGATATTTTGACAGATCATAAAACAACCTACTGGAGAAATGCTCCTTGTGAGCAAAGGGCAATAGTCTTAGCAAATACCAACGATGATCAAGGTCAGTCATTAAGAGACTTAACTTCTTTAGGGGCTGCTGAGATAAAACAAGAAGTAGATCTTTGGTGTCAAGTGGCCAGTGAAGGTTTGCCTTTAAGTGAAAAACAATTAATGCATTGGGTGAAATCGCTTCAAGGATTACAAGAAGGAATTTCTTGTAGCTTGGTGCAATTTGCATCTTATCTGCTTCGCACCCGTCAACAAATTGAGAACGAAGGTATTTCCTTGACTGAAGCAATGGGTTGGGCTCTACCCGCTTTACATATTCCCAAAGACTCAGGATTTTTTCGCAGTATTCCACCGCTTAAACTTGGTCATAAAGCGGAATGGCTTAAACGTTTTCAACAAGCCCGTCAAAATCGCAGCTGTTTCCTTGAAAAGCAGAATCCAAAGCGAGAGATCTTGGATGAAGAGGAACTTCGCAACAAATTTGAACAGCAAAAAGATCAAATCCCGTCTGATATTCATCCTGCGATTATAGATTTTTTAGACACTGAGCCAGGTTGGTCACCAGCATCTGAAGTTTTGGCTGAATTTGAATGGGAAGGTCAAGGTATATCGACTCTTTTTGAGATTAAACGCAGTAAAACAGATTTACCAACACTTACTTTGGACTATTATAGTCAAACTTGGCCAGATGTTTTAACGGATGATGATGTTAATTACTTACTTGCATTAAAAAAACGAAAAAGCAAAGAGCCTTTAGAACAAGATCGTGAATTTTATGAAAATCATCGCCAAGAATTAGCAGAAAAACCGAGTTTAAAATCCCAATGGGATAAATTTATTTATGGTGCAGCAATCGAATGCCAAGACTTCATATCGGGACTTCTTTTGGCTGTAGCGCGTTTATATGACCAAATCGAAAATACAGAAGGTCAGAAAACTTTAAGTATTCGCACTCAATTTGATAAAAGTCGTTCAAAATGGCTTTCTATAAATAGCGATGCTGCAACGTATTTTGCAACACGTTACAAAGGTTTAACGGCACTTATGGGGGCTTCCGTTCAATGGGATGTTCATTATTTATTTTCATACCCAGAATTTATTGAGGTTGAATCTAAAAAACAAGCTAAAAAACTGAGTAATTATTCGGCATCAAAGAAAGCCAATGAAATCAAATTTATAATGACCTTGGAGTATCAAGTCGGTAAAAGTAAAAGGCAAAGTGAAGTTCAGTTAAATTGGAAATTTAATCCCAATGCGATTGCTTGTAAATTATATGGGGATTTAAAACGTTTATCTGAATCCAAAAGTACATTTTTGAGTCCCCCGGTTTTTCTAGAAGCTGTCAGTAAAAAGGGGGATTTACAACATATTTCTTTGACTGATACGGGAACTTTACAAGCTCAGTTCAGACAGGAACGTGGAACGTTGGTTTCAGCCTATGATAAAACATGGGATATGGGTGTTATATTTTCCTCTCACCTCAAGTCATTATTGGCAGAGGGACATTTAAATTCTGAACAAGCTACTGAAATTAAGCTTGCTTGGCAAAATTTTTCAAATTTTTATAAAGAGGCTCTTGTCTCTTGGCTGACAGAAGGTGTGCATTCTGAAAAAATTATAGAACAAATGAAATCTTACGATGGATTGCTTCGAGTGCTTCAAAAGTATGCTTCGGAAGATATCGCAAGAGAGAAACTTTGGGAACCGCTTTTGAAAATAGGAAACTATCAAATCGCAGGTTACTCAATGAGCATACTTGCTCCCTGGCATCCATTTCGTTTGGCTTCATTAGCTATCCAAACTCGTCAGACTACCAGCTTAATTACAAAATTATTAACTGAGTCAGTAAAGTTTAGCGACACCAGACTTTTTTTTAAAGAACGCCTTCAAGAACTCGAACAACCCTATTATCCAGAAATTACAGTGGGTAATTTAGGCAAAGGAAAAGAACCCAAGCTTTTAAATATGACTGATTCCTTTTGTGATTACAGTTTAATGGAAAGGCCTGTATTAAGCCCTGATGGGAAGTGGGAAACAAATGAAGACCCCACACGTGCCAGTAAAAAAATAAAAGATGTTGTACAGCGTTATCTGGAATTATTACCTCATGAACGTGCCAGCTTGGATTTGGTTTTGTTTAATTGTGATAATGATAAACTTCCCCAGAAAGTAATTAAGGAATTATCTGATTTATACTCTGGTACAGATGTGATTTGTCAGGTTATGCTTCGTCATCGGAACTCATCGAAATTAACTGCTCTCTATAAAAACTTAATTGAAAATACTTCTCAAGAAGATCAGAGTCTGATCTCTGGTGAATATACCTCTGATTTTATGTCTCGTTTTCGCATAGGTATATTGCAAGAGTCACCAAACATTCAAATACACCAAGGCAAGCCAGCTGATATTGTCTTTCTTCAAGATGTTATTTCAAATAAAGCGAAAGAAGAATGGGTTGTCTCTCCACAAAGCAATTCGGGAGAAATTGAGCGTCCAAATATTCTTGATCATGTTCCTATTCGTTGGTCTAAAAGACGACCTTCACAAAAAGGAGAGCAAAAAGCTACGAATTATCTTGTTTCACCAATCCAACCGCAAGAAGGCTTAACCTATATAAAATCAATAGAATGCATGGTGGAGCAAAAAAAATCAGATCATAATTATGCTCTTCCAGTTAGACAGATTTCATTGAAAGATGATGAAATTGATACTATTCTTGATGAAGTTCATCGAATTGGAGAGTGGGTTGTCAATTATGATGATTTGTTAGATCGCAGACAGTTGAATAATTATGATGTTGAAGTGATTCGGTATCAACAAAAAAGAAACGATAAGCGTAAATTACTGATTTCTTCGTCGTCACCAACCCAAATGCTAAACGTATTAATCCAACGTCGTTTGCAAGACTTAGGTTTACAATTGGAAGACAGTGCCCAAAGTAGATTAGTCGCTCAGATTGTAGACGATGGAAAGAAAGTATCTGGTGATCTTGTCTTACGGGCTGCTAAACGTGGTGTTTTTGCAAAAGAATTAATGGGAATAGTTTTAAGTTTGGTTCTATTACAAGCTGAAATAGGACAAAAAACGCCCATGGGTGTGTTTTCACTGGATGATTATGCCAGTTGGTTTGGTCAAAAAGAACAACGTATTGCAGATATTATGGTACTGAATCCGGTTAGAGACAATAATGCTGCACAGTTAAATATTTTAATTTCCGAAGCAAAATATATTGATTTAGTAAGTTTAAGTACTTCTCAAAAATCTTCTCAAAATCAACTTCGAGATACGGTTCTAAGATTACAAAATGCATTAGATCCCACAAAAAAACGTGAAGATGCAGAAATGTGGCTTGCTAAAATTTGCGACATGCTGCTTGAAGGCATCACTCATCATCCTCAAGGGACAGACTTCAGTGGTGAACTGGAGTTTTGGCGAAATGGATTAATGAATCGGAGTATTCCGATCCTGATTCGCGGCTATTCTCATGTTTTTGTCTTTGGCTCACATGAGTCTACAGTAAATAGCCAACAGCTAATTGTGTCAAACGTATCCAATTGTATTCAAGAAATTTTCAACCGTGAATCTGTCAAAAAACTGGTTGAAGCTTATGCCGAGAAATCATATGAAAAAATCCAAGCTATTCGGCAGGATTTAGGTGATTCTATTACATTCGAAACTATTCGTCAGCCCCAAAATCCGCAAAGAGAAAAAGCAGCCTCAACTATAACCACTGTAATTAATAACCCTACAGATCCCCCTGCAACCCAAGAAGAAAAGCCAGAACCTGTTACTCAAGAATCAGGAACTATATCTCCTGACTTGTCTGAGCCTGAAGAATGCAATGGGAAAGAACAAGAGCTTCCTTGGCCACCAAAGTATCTAAAAACTTGGTTGAATACAAACTCTTTATCTCAAGTCAATGGAGACAGTGAGTCTCAATTACAAGAAGATATCGTAAGTAGGCTTAAAACAGCTCTTTACAGTTATGATTTGCCCGTTAAGATTTTAGGTTCACGTTTAACACCAAATGCCATTTTGGTACGCTTAAAAGGTTCAGATCAATTAACGGTTGATGCTGTTGATAAGAAGCGTTCTCAACTTTTAACAACGCATGCTCTAAATCTATTAAGCGTTACAGCACAGCCTGGAGAGATTATTATCTCGATTGAACGGCCTCAACGTCAGGTTATTTCTATGGCTGATAGTTGGTTGACTCGTTTAAACAATCCTACGGCTTCAAATATGAATATGAGCCTTTTGGTTGGGGTTAAAGAAATAGATGGGGAACTACTTTACTTAAATGTAGGTAGTGCTTTTAGTGGCTTACAGCAGCATGCGCCTCATACTCTTATTGCAGGTGCAACAGGCAGTGGTAAATCTGTATTATTACAAAATTTGATTTTAGATATTGCTATGACCAACACGCCTGATTTAGCTCATATCTATTTAATTGATCCTAAAGGGATAGATTATATGCACCTTGATGACTTACCACATATTCATCAAGGTATTATTTACGATCGTGAATCGGCTACAACTGTTTTAGAAAAATTAGTAGAGGAAATGGATTCTCGCTATCTTTTGTTCCGAGAGAAAAAAGCCGCCAGTTTGGATGCTTATAATCAGAAAGTCGAATCAAATCAGCGGTTACCAGTGGTGTGGTTAGTTCATGATGAATTTGCTGACTGGATGATGGTAGATGAATATAAAGAAGCCGTGACAACCTCGGTGAGCCGTTTGGGGGTAAAAGCGAGGGCTGCCGGGATTCATCTTGTCTTTGCGGCTCAACGGCCTGATGCAAATGTCTTACCTTTACAGTTAAGAGAAAATTTGGGTAATCGCCTCATACTACGCGTTGAGAGTAGTGGTACATCAAAAATTGCCTTAGGTGAAAATGGGGCTGAACAGTTATTGGGCAAGGGACATCTGTTGGCTCGTTTAGCAAATGAATCCAATCTGATATACGCCCAAGTACCTTTTTTAAGTAGCGAACAAATTGAGGAACTGACACAAATTATTAAGAAACATTATGCTAACCAATGAACTGTTAAATCCAAAATATATCTACCTTGATTATCAGGCCACGACTCCTCTTGACCCCCGAGTTAAAGAGAAAATGCTTACCTATATGGATGCTGATTTTGGTAATGCCAGCAGTGCGGATCATGAATTCGGGTCTGTCGCTAGTAAGGCAGTAAAAGCAGCAAAAAAACAAGTTGCAGCTCTAGTTGGAGCCAATCCAAGAGATGTCTATTTTACTTCTGGAACAACAGAAAGTATCAACTTGGCAATTCAAGGGTATGTACACAAGCACAAACAACCTAAAAAGCCTTTTCGTCTGGCAACCCTACCTATCGAACACAAAGCAGTTTTGGATACTTGTAAATTTCTAGAATCTAAAAAATTAATTGAACTGGTTTTTCTTAAAATAAATAGTGAAGGCCAAGTTGATATAAATGATTTAGCTTTTCATGCTCAAAAAGGGTTGGATTTTTTGGCCGTTATGGCAGCAAATAATGAAGTGGGAACGATTTATCCTGTAAAAACGATTGCTGAAATAGCTAATAGTTATCAGATTCCTTTTTTCTGTGATGCTTCTCAAGCAGCAGGTAAAATACCATTAGAATTTGATGAATGGGGACTCCAGTTTTTGGCTCTCACAGGACATAAAATGTATGGCCCAAAAGGCTGTGGGGCTCTGATAATGGAGCACGGCATTGAAATTGAACCCCTTTTTTATGGCGGAGGTCATCAAAATGGCATTCGCCCAGGCACATTAAATGTTCCTGGAATAGTTGGTTTAGGTGAAGCTTGTTTTATCCGACAACTTGAAATGTTTGAAGATGAGCGAGCCATTTCTAAAATGAGAAATCAGTTACAATCACTTCTTTCAGACTCAATACCTAACTTAAAAATAAATGGCGATTTAAATCAACGTTTATCAGGTAACTTGCATATCTCTATACCTGGCATTGAAAATCAAATGATGATCTCGCACTTAAGGTCTCATTTGGCTATCTCAACAGGTTCAGCTTGTACGTCAGGCTTGGTAGAACCTTCTTTTGTGCTTCAAGCTATGGGCTTATCCTATGAGCAAATGGAAGGGGCTTTGAGAATCAGTTTAGGTAAATTCACAACAGAAGAAGAAGTTCAAAAATCGGCACAGTTAATCATTGATGCTTATCATAAAATTAAATCCTTGATATCTTAAAATCATGCCAGAAATTCACCGTCATAAAACAGCCATTCATCGAGGAGAACTCTCCAAACCTGTGCGTTTGGCTTTGGAAGATGGCCTTCTCACTCAAGAGAATACCTTCTTTGATTATGGTTGTGGACGTGGAGGCGATTTGCAACGATTGAAGCGCAAGGGTTTTCAATGTGAGGGGTGGGATCCCAAATACTGCCCCGATGCCGAAAAAAAATCCTCAGAAATTGTTAATTTTGGCTATGTTCTGAATGTCATCGAAAATCCCCAAGAGCGAGTCCACACACTTCAGCAAGCCTGGAGCTTGGCTCAAAATATGCTGATTGTTTCAGCTCAGCATGTCATGAGTGCAAATCTCAAAGATGCCAAACCTTATAAAGATGGCTATCTCACCCAACGCAGCACCTTTCAAAAATATTTTGAGCAACAGGAATTAAAAGCTTTTATTGAACAGCATTTACAGGTAAAATCTGTACCTGTAGCACCCGGAATTTTTTATGTTTTTAGAGATGAATCGCAAAGAGAAAACTATCTCTCTCAACGCTACCGTCGCCAAACTGCTCGGCCACGTGAACTGGTCAGCGATCTTCTCTTTACCCAACATCAAGTTCTTTTTCAAACTATTATGGATTTTTATACAGATCGGGGCCGTTTACCTGAGCCAACAGAAATTCCAGAAGGGCCAGATATTGTAGCTGAAATTGGCAGCATGACAAAAGCTTTTGGGATTCTCAAACGCAAAACGGATCCCCAACACTGGGAAAAAATTCGAGTAGACAGAGCCTTAGACCTGATTGTTTATTTGGCTCTATCACGCTTCGAAGGGCGTTCAAAATTTACCCACTTGCCCTTAGCTCTGCAATACGATATCAAAGCACATTACTCAAGTTATAAAAATGCTTGTGAGTTTGCTGATGATTTGCTTTTCTCTGTGGGTAACCTTGATGTGCTTAAAGGTGCTTTCAAAAATTGCAAAGTAGGAAAAATGTTGCCTCAAGAATTGTATATACATATCAGCGCCTTGCCACATTTACCTCCTGAATTGCGGGTTTTAGAAGGTTGTGCCAGAGCCTTTATTGGAAATATTGATAACGCAAATATCATAAAAATTAGTCGGTTTAAACCCAAGGTTTCTTACCTCTATTATCCAGATTTTGATAAGGATCCCCATCCAAGGCTAGAATCATCTCTGTTGGTTCATTTGGGTAAATATTATGAATCCTATAGAGATTACTCTCTATATACAAATCCACCTATCCTTCATCGAAAAGAAGAGTTTGTTTCAGAACATTATCCATTGCGAGAGAGATTTGCAAAATTAACCCATGCAGAAGTAAAAGCCGGTTTATATGAACAGCCTTTGAAAATCGGGATGAAACAAGGATGGGAAGAAGTCTTAAAAGAAAAGAAAATTCTATTTAAAGGACATCGTCTTATTAAAATTTAAATTGGTACAGATGAAGTAAAGATATTGAAATTTGCTTCAGAATTCATCAGAGTCCTCCTCATTCAAACATTTTGAATATCAAGCTTGTGTTACAAAAATATCTCATTTATAATGCGTAAATAAGCAAAAATATGTGGAGCCCTTCTTTCAGTGAATGCCAGCTTGAATATTCTTGATCAAGGTGAAGCCCTTGAGCGTATGCGTTCCCAAGCCAAAACACAGGAAAAGTCCCTGATTTTGAATTTCTCTCCTGAAACCCTTTGGCCGCTTGTTTCGAATACCGATCTGCTCAATCAAAAAATTGGCTTGCAGGCCACTCAAAACAGTTTTGCGCCACTGGAGCAGGGAGGAAGTCTGATGGCGGTCGAAACCAAAGCGGCCGGATTAAAGCAGATTTATCAGGAACTGCCCTTTGAATGGCTTGAACCGCATTTCCTCACCGTAGAACGTGTTTATCAACAGGGGCTGTTTAAATATCTCAGGTTTACAATTTTGCTTGAAGCACAGGCCGAAGCGACCCGCCTCACCTGTCGGATTGACTATTTGCCCGCTGCGCCCGATCTCTTGTTGGCACCTGCTGTTAAAGAGAATCTTTCAAAGATGGTGCATTTCTGGGAGCAGATCGGAAGCGCTCTAGAAAACGGAGCGCGGGGGGTCGAAGTCTTTTTTGATTCCCAACAACCCAAGCAGAAAGAATACCAAACTTTGGTTTCGCGTTGGCAGAAACTTGCCCCTGAATCTCCTGTGCCTGAGCCGCTGGCCCGCTTTTTGCTATTCGCCCCTGAACGCTATGCGGGTCGGATTCGCCCCTTTGAATTGGCCCAGTTCTACTGCTTGGATTCGCTTGAAACCCTTCGCTTTTGCCTCAAAGCCACTTGGGCAGGTGATCTGCATTTGCGCTGGGATTTGCGCTGCCCAGGCTGCAAGGGCCCCAAAGAAAACAGCCTGCATCTTGAAAATGTGGTTCACCAGGCCTATTGTCCCAGTTGTGCGGCAGGTTATCAGATCGGTTTTGATCAGAATTTGGAATTGAGTTTTTTTCCTGATTCCCGTCTGCGTCAACTTGAAGAAGAGCATTTCTGTGCCGGTAGCCCTGCCAATACTCCGCATCTGGCGGGGCAATTGAATCTGTGGCCTTTGCAGGAACGTGAAGTGAAATTAGATCTCATGCCCGGTGAGTATCTGGTAAATTCTCTCTCTGCGCGCGGAGAATTGATTCTGAGGGTTTCTGAACAGGGGCTTTCAAGTTCAGTTTTGAATCTTGATGAGGAATGGTCTGAAGCCCTGATTGAGCTGTCTCCGCGAGCTTCATTGCGACTGAAAAATGGCAAACCCTATTTTCGCAATTTACAAATTGAAAAAACGGATTGGGATGCACAGGTCTGCAGCGCAGCTTTGGTCAGCTCTTTGCAGGATTTTCGCGACTTGTTTGCCTTAGAGGCACCCGTTGCTTCTTTGCCCCTTTCCCGCTTGACTGTTTTGGAATGCGAATGGCTCTCTCCAGACCTAACTTTGGCGCCTGAAGAACTTCAAGAGATACTCGGGCTGGTTATCCAGGAGCGAGATGGCGCCTTGGTGAATACCTGTGAATTGAAAGCGCGTGCTGTTTTTCAAGACCCATTAGATGCGATTCGCGCGATTTGGTCTTTACAACAGCGTCTTCAGACCTTGAATCATGGCTTGCAGGATTCTGAAGCTCTGGGCTTTAAAGCGGGAATTGCAGAGGGTGTCTGTGAAACATGGACGCATGAGGGGCATCTTGATTATCAAGGTGAGGCCGTTGAGTGGGCTGGATTTCAGCGCGACCTGGCCCAGTCTGGGGAGGTGGTCATTGATGCGGCGCTGTTTAACGATGCCGATCTACAGTGGTTTTTGTACAGGGTCAGAGCGCAGGTCAAAGCGTGTCTTCTGCCGCTTGAGAACCAGGAATCTTTGACCGTATTTACGATTCGTTTTCAGGGAGGTCAGGCATGAGCCCCTTTCTCTTCAGCAAAGGAAAACCTGCAGCCGTAGATTTTGAGGCTTTAAAAGCCGCTTCAAACTTTAATCGCAAACCGGTGGCACGCTTGCGTGAACTCAAGGCTGATCAAGATCAGGAAGCCCTTTTTTTGCCACCTGAACTGAATCGACAGGAGGTGGCCCTGGCACAAACCGAGGCCTTGACTGAACTGGCAACTGGGGGTGTACTGGACTCTCCAACCCAGGCCGCTCTTGAAAAAGCAGAGTCACGTGAAGATTTACAGGCCTTGGCCCGCCAGGTCAAACTTCAAAAGTCGAACCTGCGCTGTGAAAAACTGAAAGATTTAGAGCATGCGATTGTAAGAAGCCTGGAGCAAGCTGTGCATGAATCGGGATTGCATGCGCTGCAAGCGTTTTTACTGCATACGCAGACCCGTCTCAGTCAGGCCTATACAGGCAAATTGGCGATTTCAGAGCAAGAGGGCATGGCGTTGGTTCGTCCTTTTTTACAACGACAGAGTCAAAAAATTGAATGTCTGCGTTTGCAAAATCCCGACATGCTGGGGGCTGTCTTTCAGGCTGAAGAAAAAATTCTGAGCCGTTTGAAAGCCGCCAATCCCTTGCCGCCATTGGAACGAAGTGCCTTGTTGACTTTGGCTGAAGTGATCAGCAAAAGTTTGAAGGTGCTCTTGGCAGAGAAAAATTCATGGGCTCCGACAGAGTCTCATTCCAGCGAAATAGCTCCTTCTGATTTGCCGGAAGTGCTTGAACCCGATCAGATTGAAACGCGTCTCTTTGCGCTGAGGAGTCAGTTGAAAGAAGCGGATGAAAACCAAAAAACGAAAATTCAGGCCGAGATAGACCATTTAAATTCGCTTTTGCAAAACCTCGAAGCAGAGACTCGGCTTGGCTTTCTCTGCCGTCTGCAACGCAGTTTGGATCAACAATGGGCACAGTTGCTTGAAATTCAAACTGCTCTCAAGCAGGTTCCGCATGAAAGCCATTGTCGCCAATTGCACCGTGACGCCTTGATGATGAAAAATCGTTGTTTAAGTGAACTGAAACGGGGCAGCCAAGACTTAGCCCTTGCTTACCCTTTACAAGCTGGCCGCTTGGGTTTTGAGAAGCGCTTGGGTTATTTTCAAGTACAGCAAGAGGTTCCTGCCTTGAGTGAGCGTGATCGTGCCGTTTTTCAATTAAGTGCAGACTTTCAAGCTGGAAATGCTGAACGTGATGCACTTCAGACTTTATTGAACAGCCTTTTAAAACTCAGCGAAGCCTATTTAGAACTCAAGATTCAGATTCAAACAGCCTTGAGGCGGACCCGTGCTCAGGCTCAACTTGAGGCACTGACTGCGCTTGAATCTGCGTGGGATAAGACGGATTCCCTCCGCCTGGCCCAGATCGAGACCTACTGGCAGGCAGACCAGGAGCAGCTTTCTGCACTTCAGCTTGAATTGATACAAACCCCTGTGGATCGTCTGGTGGAATTACAAACCTTGCGCCGAACGATTCCGGCCAGGGTCTAAGGAGAATTTCAGATGCCTTCTATCTCATCACAAAGTCCCAGTTTTACACCTTTATCACCTGCCCCGGCCCCAAAACGTCTGCCCTTGGCAGAAGCACGTCAGAAAATTCTGGCCGATGGCAAAGTGGAGCAGAAAGAGATTCGTGTTTTAGATCAGTTGCGGATTTCATCTGCCGCTCGCAGCTCCCTCAATCGCAATCAAGTGGCGCAAACAGATCAAGCTGTGAATCAGGCGCAGGCCAATTTGAGCTTTCTTTCCCGTCTGCAGCAGACCCTGCAATCTGGCGAAAACCTGTCTGGGAGTGAGATTTCGACCCTTGCAGGCGAGCTGAAAATCAGGCAGGGAGCTTTGAATCAGACTGTTCAGGGCTTCGAGCGGGCTTTAAATGATCCTGCTTTATCTGGCTCGAATCGAGAGGTACTTGCTTTAGAGCTTAAGGTGGCAAAACAAGAGTCTGCTTTATACTCCCGATTAGAAAAAGACATCTCTGTTCTGGGGCAAACCCTTGCGTTAAAAAAAATCAAGCAAACGAATATCAACCAAGCCCAGGTTTTAGAACAAAATCAGAAACCCCAAGACCCTTCAAAAGCTCAGGCCGCCATTGTGCAAATCAGGCAAGAGAATCAAACGCTGGCGGATAGCTATGAAAAGGTGGGTGCGGCCTTTGTAAAATCTCGTGAATTGCCTCTGTCTCCAGGTCAATCAGGCCCTCCGACGGTCTCGGTCAACCCAACGGGTCAGTTGATTCAAATCCTGACCCAAGTTTTACGCGACCCGCAATCGCCAGCCAAACTCAGCCCAGAATTGGTGTCCGAGGCGAAGCGTGAAGGGCTACTTCCTTCCTCAGAAATTGATCGCTTGCAGGCAACAGTTCTGAAACAAGTGGAAAACAATCAAAAATTGTTGGAACTGGATGCACGTCTTGCTCAAATTAAACCTTCGGACACTGCGCCAACTCAGCAAACGGCAGGAACACCTTCTCTTTCCGAGCCTGTGAATAAAATCATTGCGGGTGGGGAGATTTCTACCGATTTAAAAAATCGCTTACAGACACTTTCTCCCCAGGCGAGAGAACGCTTGAATCAGAATCCAGAACTATTGAAAAATTTCAGTCAAGTCTCCAACGAACTGGTGGAAGGTTTGCAGACTGCCGGACGCAGTGGGGTTTCTTCCTTTTCACGTCAATTGAATCAAGCCTTTGTTCGTTTTCTTGAAACCCAGGATGCGCAAGCCCTCTCTTTGGTGGCTTCAGGCTCCCCTTCAACCCCTCAATTGGGACAATATCTTGTCAATCAGAGTGGGGTCGCAGATCTGGCCCGACGTGCAGAACTCGAAAAACAGATCAAACCGTTTCAAGACGCGGCGGGTCTTTTGGCCGGTCGTCAGATTGAATTGGATTTTGGCAAAGATTCACAAGGCAAAGATTTGAAAATATCAGGTAAAGATCTGAACCGGAACAATTACGTGGAAACTTTGGCGCGGGCCGCTGCTGAGCTGGGAGTCGAACCCCGTGTCTTTGCAGAATATGTTCGCAATCAGGTGCTAGAGAATCCTGATCAAAAACGTTTTCTTGTGGATACCCCTGAAAAACAAAAGGCTTTTAAAAGCGCTGCAGACCAAGCTGCTCAGGCACCAGGAGCAAAATTTGAAGATTATCTGGCGAAGGGTGCTGATTTATTCAGCAATTTAAAAGAGGGCCTTGAAGCCCCTCAAAAAATTCTGGACAAGGAATTCTTTTCAGGTGACACCCTTGAGCGGGAAGATGCCCGGCCACAAAATATTACTGAAAGTTTAAAAACTTTGCAGGACGCCAATGCGGGGGCTGTGGATAAACTGGCGGCTGCGGGAACCTTGGTTCAAGCCTATAAAGGCTTTCTTGAAAGATTTAATACGCTTTCAGACCAACAGGATCAGCAAAAATTACTGCGGAATTTTTTGGGGCCAGGCAAGTCACCTGAAGAATTTATCAAGGGCCTGGATGGGATTGGGGGGGCATTGGGGACTTTTTCCAATTTGAGGGCTATTGCCAATAATCTGAATTCACTATATCAGGGGAGCGATCCGATTCGCTTTCAAGCGGTGCCTGGTAGCAATGCCCTGCAATTGCCTGAGGGTAAAGCCGCGATTTTCAATGAGGGAGATTCTGTCACCCTCGATGGGAAAAATTATCAGGTGAAAGCGGTAAATACTGCGAATCACCAGATTGAATTAGAACCCTCTCCGACGGTCGCGAACGGCCAGTTACGCGCCAATTTTTCCTTGACAGAAAAGGGCTTAAAAGGTTTGGAAATTGTTACTAAAACTTCAGACATTGTTGAATCGGCACATAATTTAGCAAAGGCTTCTCCCTTTGTCGCAGAAGCGCTTAAAAAGGGCGGAAATTTGCTGCGCAATGAAGCCCAGTTTCTTAAATCTGCAATTACGGGCCTTGTCAAAGATGCTCAATTGGCTGAGAGGGTGAGTGAATTCACAAGCTCCCTGCAAAAAACCTTCAACGCAATCTCGCCTGGGGTAGGAGACCAATTCATTGCCGCCCTGAGTCAGAAACCTGAGTTATTGAAAAAATTTACGAGTTTGGCAGGAAATATTAACAGCTATGTGGGGTTGGATAAGCTGACCGAGGGGTTAAAAGCTGTCATTCCCAAAATTATTGATCTGGGGCCAGAAAAAATTGCAGAAGCAGCCTCTACGGCCAGTGGGCCGGGTGCTTTAAGCGCGAAGGCAGAAAGCCGGATCCCTGTTTTGGGTTTTTTAGCGAATGTGGGTTTTCTTTCAAAGGATTTGGGCACCTTGATTGGGGATTATCGAGCGGGCAAGGATGATTTTACCAATTTCAATAATCTGGTGGGTGTGGTCAGTGACGTGGCCTCCTTCTTTCCTGCGGGCCAATCACTTTCTCTGGTGCTGGATTCCTATAGCATCGGGGTGGGTGTGGGAACCTTGATCAATGAAGGGACAGGTTTAAAAGAAGCCATTCAAAACCAAGTCAAATTTCAAAACGGGATCAGTGATCAACAAATTGCCCAGGAAACGCTCTTCAATGCGCTGAATAAGGAGGGCGTAATTGGCAATGGTGAAGCCCTGCTGAGAACAGCTCAAAAGGGGGTTGGCAGAGCGATTGTGCGTGCAAGCAGTGAGGCAGATCTGAAAAATATGCTGGCACTCTCTATTGACGGGGATTTAAAAGCGGGACGTATTAGCAAAACCGAAGCACTTTTGTTGCGCAGAAACGCCAACTTGCCGGATCTGGATGGGGAAATTCTTGATAATGCCAGTTATCGTCAGAAGATCGCGTCTCAGTTGAATCAAGATTTAGATACTGGAAAAATTACGCAAGCAGAAGCCTTTGTGTTTAAATTGGCATTGGAACAAGAGCCTCCCACCACTTTGGCTGGGGTTCCTCAGAACAGGAAGAATCAAGAACTCAAGAAGACCACCTTCAGCATTGAACCCTCATCTGCCTCAGCGCGTCCAGAGGAGGTGATTCGGATCGATATTTCTGAAGAACCTGTAAAATCTGAAAAAACAAATTCCCCGATTGAACTTACCGTGTCGGGCCAGCCAGCCCAGACACCCGATCTTTCTGAGCCTATTTTGCCAAATGCACCTGGTAAGATTCAGATTGATACGCCATCGGGCCAAGATAAAAACTTTCAAATTCAAGTGCCACTGTCTCCTCCCCCACCCTCTCCCGTTCAAGAACCCCAAATTTCTATTCAAAATCCGAAAAGTGCCCCCACCTTGGAGGTTCCACTGAGTCAAGATGGCACCCTGAGGCAAACAAGTATTCCCAGTTTTCGGGGTGTTTTCTTGACGCGCACCCAGATTGAAACTTCTTTGAATCAATTAAAACAAGCTGTTCAATCAGAGCGAAATCCAGTCAAAAGGATGCTTTTACAGAACAAAGTAGATAAATTGCAGCTCTATATTCAACAAGGGGCTCCTGGAGCAGTACAATCTATTTTTTCCTAATTTTCAAACTATTCAACTTTCAGGGTTACCCTATTCGACATAAATGAAAAGGCATTCGTTTCAACTAAAGATGCTCTGAGCAGATTCTCATTTGAAAATAATTAGAAAAAAATTTAAAAAACTGGCAAACTCCACTTGCAATTTTTGTGAGCTTTTGCTTATGATAAATATCAAGCTGATTCTAAACCAGATTTTCCAATCTGGATTTTCATTTGAATCTCGCTTACAACAATTTTTTTCTTGATTGACAAGGTAATGGAAATGATACAGATAAGTATAAATTATGAAATGAGTTGCTCCAATTATATGGGCAACGCCCTTCCATTGCCAGGATACCGGCAGCAACTGTGAGATAAGTTTCTCCGGTCATCCTGACAAAACGGATGACACGGAGATCAAGTGCAACTGGTATTTAACCTTCACCCCAGCCCTGACAGGCGAATGCACGGGATCCCCCCGTCATCCCTGGCAGGGCTAAATTTTTTACCCTCTATTTTATTCTAAACAGTTTCTGTTGAGAAATTCCAATTTTTGGAATGTTTTTGTATTGGATACGTGGCAGAAAGGCAATTGCACCCGCCTGCTAAGCGGGGGCCTTGAAAAGGGCATCTGGGTTCGAGTCCCAGCGTATCCGTTGATCCGAGGTAGCTCAGTGGTAGAGCGTCCGCCTGTTAAGCGGAAGTGCGTGAGTTCGACTCTCACTCTCGGAGCCTTGCCCGGTATAGCTCAAGGGAAGAGTGGTCGGCTCATAATCGACAGGTTGTTGGTTCAAATCCAACTACCGGGATCTTGGGACATGTGACGCAGAGTGGAAATGCATCGGTCTGTAAAACCGACGGCTTATTGCCTTCGCTGGTTCGATTCCAGCCATGTCCATAGCATGAGATTGATGAGAAGAAATGAGGTCGAAAATGAAGTATTTTAATTAATTTATCCAATCTGCAGAAAAATGAAACCTGTGCAAGGGGATGGTTTTGAATTATAGAGCAGCCTTGGCTTTTCAATCCAGTGCCAAACTGGAATTGTATTGAAAAAAATATCCTTGTTGATGCGCAGATTGTTTTTATTCCAAAGCAGAGCAGGAATGAGTACTCTTATTTCAAGTCATTGTCTGTCGTGATTGGAGTCATTGGTTTAAATAAATAGAAGATATATGCAAATAAAGGGTTATTTTTGAGGATATGTATCCAGAGTTTTGCACTTTTTATTTGCTTCTTCAGATCAAATTATTTATGGCTTCGTTTGACCTACTGGCGGTTTATTTCTCTTAAGATATTGAATTACCCGGCCCTTTTCAGCGAGCAATTTTTTGGCTTCTTTCCAAGTGGGCAATTGATCACCTTCGTAGGTATAAATTCTCACCTCTTGGGCCAATTTCTGACCCGATTTGATGGCTTCAAGGTGCGCACCTGAGTGCGAGAAGCGTTCAAGTGCCTCTTTGCTTTGCCAGGCAGATACCGTGTAATGCATCCAACCAAAGCCTGTGTTTTTCATTTTAATAAAGCCCGATTGTTTTTGGGTCTGCTGGGTAATTTTTAATCCATGCAATGAGAGTTCAAAATAAAACCACAAAGCTTTCAACTTTAAGGAAGTAACCGTGATATACATCGTGCTGCGATTATTCTTTCATTTCTGTAATGGGGATGACCAAGCCATAACCTGCATATCTTCTCAGTTTTTTCTGGGTTTCAAGTGGGGTGAACGGACGCATCATGTGAAAAAAGGTTTTCAAATACCAGGGATATGGGGCGGGTCTTTGGTAATCTTCACAGACTTCTGCATAATAGCGCATTTCTGTCGCTTGCCAACCCTGTGCTTTAAAAAAACCGAACCAGTCAGTGGGAATAAATTTAAAGGGGGCGTTTTGCATATTTTTTTTCATGCCCCCCCGATTTCGAAATTTAAGTGTTTCAGGGGAATGGTATTCGACAATCCACTGTTTGACCTGGGTCATGGCTCTGAGGTCTTGGGCCAACAGGCTGGCTTCTTCAAAACTGAGATAGGGCATCAGGCCTTCAGTGAGAATCAGAATTTTTTTTGCTCTTTGGTTCCAACCTTGAAAACAGGAGCGTCTCGCTTGCAGATTGGCGAGATCGAGCGGGTGATGTAGAAGCTTGCAACGGGGTGAATAGTCAGCCAGTTTTTTGATCTTATAGTCCAAGAGATGGGCTTTGTCGATTTCAATCCAGGTTAAAATTTCAGGTAAATCCAGTCGGTATGGGCGAGTATCTAAACCTGCTCCCAGATTCACCACCATATCCACTCCCTCGGCGACAGCCTGTTGGATAAAATCA
>PFGG01000070.1 GCA_002783405.1 bacterium (Candidatus Blackallbacteria) CG13_big_fil_rev_8_21_14_2_50_49_14
CTGGCGGCAACAGTCATTTGAATCAGGTGCTTAGCATTTTTCATGATTATAGATTCTCCTCGTGATAATTGAATGAGTGATGGACTCTGTCCTTATTTAATAATTTTCTTGACAACTTGTCAAGCTAATTTTCAAAAATTTTTACTCCCTGCTGGGATCTGTTACTTTGATCACTCTTTGTCAGGTTAACATGATCAAAAGTCAGAATCCAGATCGAAACCTTGATCTTGTACAGAAAAGCATGCAGAAAGAGTACAATGAGGGCATGCCTGAACTGACGATATTCCTTGTAATTTCTTCGTGGCCCGGCCCTTATGCGGCCTTTTTTGAAGATCTTGAATGCCTACGCGCTCGCTATACAATTGAGCTGACTTTACTGGACAATGGCGTGGGACTTTCACCCGCCTGGATCAAAAAAATCGCCCCCACCCACCGCAAAAGCGTTCCCTTGCGCCTTTGGCCCGCACAAAGCCTAAATATCTTCCTTGAAAAACCCCTGAATGCACCGATCGGTCTTTGGTGGCCAGCAGAAACACGTCTACCGCTTGAGGCCCTTGAAAATTGGATTCCCGCCCTGGAAGACTGGACCGCCATCCACCCCCGTTCCAGCAAATTCCCCCAGACACAGCAGGCAGAGGCTCAAGGCATCACAGAACTAGCGCCATCCCAAACCCAAGTTTTTCCTGACTGTCTGATGTTTAAGTCTGAAAACAGAGAAATATTGAAGCTTTGGTGTGCCCCCGAAGCACAAATGCCCCTCATGTTGCTGGGCTGTGATATCAAAAACCCAAGCGAAAATTCAGAGGTTTTTCCCCCCCTTTCTTTTGAACCCGCTTTAACAGCCAGCGAAGGATTGGAACGCTATGCACTTCTCAACAAAGAGAAGATCAGCCCGCTGCGCCGTAAAACCTTGCTGGAATCTTTACAAAAAGCCTTTCCCAATGGCTTGCGACTGCTCAAAGAACTCTTGCCACTTTTACCGCTTTCAGAAGCCCTTCCGCTCCTGCATCAGGCCCTGCTTCAGAAAAATTTTCACCCCGATTTACTGGCCTGGAGTTCACAGGCCTTATTGGCAGCAGGCCAAACAGGCCCTGCGATTCAGACCAAAAATGGCCTGGATACGCTCTGCCCAGGATTTCGCCTGAGCCCCTCGCCCTGGGCTCAAACTGAAATTCAGACAGAACACGTCGGCATCCAGCCCGCTAAACTTGCAATTTTTATCAGCTGGACGGGCTCTCAGTCAGACTTAGACCGCAGCATGCAATCCCTTCAAACCCTTGCGGCTGAGTCTGTGCTGGTGCTCCCCCCTGAACCGCCCACAATGCCAGCCCAGGCAAAACAACCCCCTACTTACCAAAGCTTTTATCTGAGCGAAAATCCCCCTTCCCCAGAAAGCTTGCTCAAGCTTTTGAACACGACAGAGGCCGATTGGATTCTCTTGCTGGAAGCGGGTGAAGAACTTGAGCCTGAAGCCCTCAAAACCTTGAGGAAATGGCTTTGGCACCCTCCCGCAGGGGCAAATTGGGCACTGAAAGCCTGTATTCAGGAAGCTGATGCTCAAGGCAAACCCCAGGCCATACATCAGGCCTTGCGTCTCTTCCCCAGACATCAAGTCTCCCCTTTCAATCCCTGTTTTCCCTTCAATCTGAATCCGCTCAGCCTGCGTGTCTTCACCCAGGCCTTCCTCCCTTTGAAACGCTTAAGTACGCCCCGAGAAACCCCCTTGACCCAGGCCATGGAAGCAGTTGGAACAGAAGCCTGGCATACGGTCTTGAACCTTCTCAAACCGCATTTAAAAAACTGTCCGGCCACGCTTTATCCGCAAGTTATGCTGCTCTGGGTGCATGCGCTGCTGAAAACCAATCAAAATGAACGGCTCTTGGAACTTTGGCCTGAACTCCACGAGAAATTACATGCTTACCCGGATTATTGGTATTTAAAAGGTGCCTGGCTTAGACGCCAGAACAAGCAGCAGGAAGCACATCTCGCTTTGGAACGCTGCCTGAACTTTCGTCCCCAGGAATTGCAGGCGCTGGAATGGTATTCTCCTGACAGTCTGAACCGCTGGCCCTTGAAAGAACTGCTGGCCCTGCATTGGAACGCACTCTTTCAGGGGCCCGCTGAAATCGGCATTCGTCAGGGACATTTACGAGAGCTGCGGCGTATTTTGCATCAACTCTTCAGCTATTATCCAGAGGGACAACTGTCCCCTGAACATTGGTCCTTGTTTGAATACCTGGCGCTGACAGCAATTTTAACCAGCCATTATCAACCGGGGCAAACAGCCCGGGATCTCTTCCTGCAAAACCTTCCCCAGGGCCACGAAAAGACCCTCAGTATTTATTATCTCGAAACAGCCCTGCTCTATCTTGAAGGCCAATTCCGCGTTTTGCCTGATCGCCTGCCACCGGGATACAGCACTTACGAAAGCATGCGTGATCTGCAGCAGAACCCCTCCTATTTACTGCCCTTCAGTGAAACGCTCTGGCAAGCCACTGAAATGGATGGGCCTGAAATCGCTACCGCCTTTTTGCTCTGCAGCGCGCTCCATTTTCGTGATATCAGCTATCTGCTCTGGCTGGCCCGGCTGCAACAGGCATCGGGGCAAAATGCCAAAGCCCTCTTCACCCTTCAGGCCTGCGCCACTGTTTTTCCGGGACATGCGCTGCTGCCGACTCATCCCGAACAGTTTTTAGACAGTTCCCAGGCTTCAGAATTGGCAGCCTTTCAAGCCCCGTGCTAAAATCCGAAAAAATAGAAAACATGAGGCGTTGATATGCTGGGACTGGTTTGCATAGATGTAGATGGAACCCTGGTAGGCAACCAAAACCAAGTCCACCCCAAGGTTTGGGACAAAGCTCAAGAAGTTTTGGCCGCCGGTCTGCCCCTGGCGATCTGTACTGGACGACCCGCCATGAGCAGTACACGGGCCTATGCAGAAAAACTCAATCCCCAGGGCTGGCATATTTTTCAAGGCGGAGCCAGCCTCTACCACGTGGGCTCAGGCCAAAGCCACTCGCATCCCCTCTCCCAAGCGGCCTTGGAACACTTACTCAAGCTCTACCAGACACATGGCTGGGTTTTGGAGCTTTATAGCGATCAGGACTATGTCGTGGAAAGCTTTCCTGCCGGCAGCGAGGCCGATCACCTGGCTCGCAGCCATGCCCAATTGATTGAGGTTCCCTTTGCGCCCCGCAGCCTGGACTCCCTGCAAGGAACCCTGGTGCGCGCCCAATGGGTGGTTTCCGACCCACAACTCTCAGCGGCCATGGCCAGCAGTTTTGAGGGGGTCTTATACTCTTCTGCCACTTCGCCCTCGGTGCCTGGCTCTCACTTTATCAGCGTCACCAGTGCAGGGGTTGACAAATGCAGTGCGATCCGCGAATTGGCAAAATTATTGAATGTTTCACTGGAAAACACGATGATGATTGGCGACGGTCAAAATGATATCCGGGCCATGGAACTGGTTGGACATTCTGTCGCCATGGAAAACGCCGATCCCCGCTTGAAAGCCGTTTGCCGTTATCAGGTGGGTCATGTGGATCGCGGCGGAGTGGCCGAAGCCCTTGAACTGGCCCTCAATCTGAATTAAAGTTCACTCAAGTTCTAAATCCTGTCGCAACAGTGCCACATCTTGCTCGGAAGCATAGCCCAAACGCAACAAAACTTCGCTCAGGCTCAAACCCACATATTCAGGGTTATTCCGCAATGAGCGGGCATAGGACAATTGCCAGTCTTCAATCATGCCCTGGCTGATCAGCGCTTGGGTCAAGGGGTCCTGATTAATCAGGGCTTGATAGGCCAAGCCCTCTTCGAGCTGTTCTGACGAAAGAAATCCCAGAGAAACTAAAATCTCTCCCAAAGGCTGATAGAGCGAGCGAGGCAAATGGTACTGATAATTCAGTGCTTTTTGCAGTTGCTCTTCTTGAATAAAACCTTGATTCACCAAAATCTGCCCCAAAAGCCCCCTGAAAGAAGAGCGTTCAGACTGACTTGCCTCATAGGGTTTGGGGGGAGGCGCTGCATCTTCATTCTTTTGGTAATACTGTTTCATCGCCGCTTGGATCATCTCCTGGGTTACAGCCCCAATTTCCAGAACGGCAGTCCCTTCCCGAATCGGGATATCACTGATTCGCTTGAGTTCAAGCGCCTTCTGCAAATCTTCTTTCTGCAAGTGATTCTCCTGCAGCAAAATCTGAAGCACAGGATCTTGAGCAAAATCTTCTCTCTGCTCAGGTGGAGAGGCCAATTCCTGAAGAATCGCCTGCTGGTCTGCCGTTTTTAAAAAGCCCAGTTCAACCAGCGCAGAGAGCAGATCTCCCGGCATTTCAGGAGGTTGTTCTGCAAGGTGTCGCCAGGCAAAATCTATTTGTTGAGATGTTACCAGACCACGCGCTAACAAAACCTGCTCCGGTGTGGGGGCAGACATTTGGGAATACCTCTTCTTGGTCAGAATCCCTTCTATTCTATCAAATTCAGTCAAGATATACATCACCAGAGCAATCGCCCAGCCTGATTATCAGAGATTATTTAGAAAAAGCAGCGGGCACGGCTCTGGAAAAATCATGCTCCTCCCTGTACTATAAAGAGAGAGCATCCTGGGAGCATGGGCCTATGTACGATACAGACAGCATCCGCCAACAGATTGAAGAAGTATGGGCAAACGCAATTCTTGAGCAGACCGTCAATCGGCAGGAACGGGCAAATGCCTATCAGGTCAAGAAAATTATGCTCAAGGCCCATGGGGTTCAATCCTATTTTCAGATTGAGTTTGATCCCGATTTACTGGCTTTCTCCCACGAAATTGAAAAATTGTCTGAAGCCAATCCGCTGGGGCAAATCCTGATTGCCCCACTGATGATTGGCATTCTTGGTCATCTGGCCGAAGCACTGGGCCAAGCCTCTCCCCCCACTGAAACAGAAGCCAAAGTTGAAGCGCCCATGGATGAGGACATGTTCTTTGCACAACATTTTACCTCTTCACTCTCAGAGGCCCTGGGAAGTTTGCCTCCGGTCAATAAAAACCGTTTCGATTTCAACCGTTAAATGGCACGGGCTTATTCACTCGCTCATCTCAAGCATATGTATATCACGCCGCTTCAAGAGGCCTGGCAAAACAGTCAGGTGATTCACTATTGCCCCAGCATGGAGCCTGTGGTCAAAGCCTATCGCAAATATTATGCCGATACAGGAGAAGCCGTCGTTGTTTCAATGGATGAGCGCGAAGAACGTTTTCTGGGCGACAGCACCCTGACCTACGGAGAAACACGCTGGACTTCTTTTATTAAAGTCTTGGAGCATTTAAAGCTCACCCCAGAGGATCTGTTTATTGATTTGGGTTGTGGGGCGGGCTTTCTCTGCATGCTGGTCAACCAGGTCGTTGGTTGTAAGGTCGAAGGTTACGATATTATTCACCGCTTTATTGAAAACGGCAATCAAATCGTCAAAGCACTCGAACTGCAAGACATTGAATTTCTCAACCAGGATTTTCTGAACAGCGATCTAAGTCGGGGAACCGCGTTTTATATTACCTGCACCTGTTTTCCCAAAGAATATATGCAGAAACTTTCAGGCAAACTCAAATATTCCCGCCCAGGCACACAATTTGTTACGATTACACGCCCCCTTGAAGGAGAGGCCTTTCAAATTCGTGAAAAGCTCAAACTGCGTTTTTCATGGGGCACAGATGACGCCTACCTGCAATTCAGACGCTGAGCACTGGGCTTTCCAACCAATAGGCTCCGCCACCACGGGGCTGAAAAACACGTGAAGTCTCACGCAAAGCCAAAGTCTCGCCCTTTAACAGCCCCTGGTACACTTCTTCCAGATTCCAATTCAAGTGCTGCTCACGGGCTGGCAAATAATAACTGGCTTTAAAAGCTTCGCTACACAACCCAACACTCTGCTGCAGTACTTCAGCAGAGACCCGCTGACCCGAGGAGTTCTTTCGCTCTGTTTCAAGCCAGCGTCCACACTCTTCAAAAAAGCGCTCGAGCAGATGGTTCTCAATCAAACCACAGTAGATCAGATTAATCGCAGAAAGCCACCGCTGCTCTTTTTGCCCCGGAACCGCTGGCCCAGGGGAATACAAAGGCTCGCCCGCCTGAATCCCCAAAGCTCGCCTTTCAAAAAAGGCCCGAATTTCAGCACTCAGCGGGTAGGCTTCGGCAGAGAGCTGCATCCAGTTTTGCAAAAGTGTCGCCAGCGAAAGCTGCTCAAGCGCGATCAAGAATAAAAGCGGCATTTGCAAAGCCCGGTGATAAAAATAGAGCAAATCAATCAGCCAGGCCATGATGCGCATCTCGCGCCAATCCTTGCGGGAATAGCTCTTGGAACCAATCACCAGTTCATAGCGCTCGTCGTCATTGCTCACCGCCACCACTTTGTCCCAGGGCACAACGGCAGGAACCCAAACCGTCTCAAGTTGATGCTGGCTGCGGTATTCGGGCTGGGCCATGGGGGCATTGGGCAAGAGTGAAATTTCATAAAAACGAACCTGCTCATGTTGCCCACCGCGAATCACGGTTTCTAAACCCCGTAAAAAAGAAGCCACTGTTTCACCGGGAACGCCGATCAATAAATCCGTATACGTGGGTACTCCCACCTGCTTAAAACGTTGCTGCAGTTCACGGTAGCTCTCAAGCGAAATATTCTCGCGTTGAATATCCCGCAAAGCCTGCGCATCCAGCGACTGAAAAGAAAGGGTGGCTCCCCGGCTCAAACCATTTTCGGATAAGGTTTTCTGAATACGGAAAACGCGTTCGGTGGCATTCTTGGCACTTTGGGTGTGGATATCCTGTGGAAATCCTGTGCCTTGACGAACCTGAATCAATTCTTCAACCAGCTCTTCATCCCGTTTCAGCATGCCAAAATTGGCATCACAGCACATCAGAGAAGCAATTTTACGTTCGCCAAACCAGTGAAGTTCAGCTTGCAGTTTTTCTAAAGGAAATTGCAGCACCTTGCTGCCTGTTGCCGATCCCCAGTCACAAAAAGCACAGGAAAAAGGGCAACCCCGGTTGGTTTCCCAGGGGGCCACCCAAGACTCCCCCGGATAGAGTGAGATCAGCGGATCCAGTGTTCCCTGCAGATAGGGCGAAGCCAAAGCCGCCAAATCCCGTTTCCAGGGAGCTTGGGCAAAGCTTTGAAACCGCCCCTGCTCATCCAGATAACTGGTGCCCGGAATAGCCTGCCAATCCTTTTCAGGAAAACGTTCAAGCAACTCCAAAAAGACAGCTTCTCCTGGGCCATGACAGCACAGATCCACCTGGGGATGCTCACGCAAAAAGGCTTCGGCCCGGTTGGGAACCTGCGGCCCCCCAAAAACAATCCGAACAGAGGGTTTGCGGGCTTTAAGCGCTTTGGCCAGCGCCAACGAATGCTGGAGATTCCAGACATAAACACTGAAACCGACAATATCGGCGGCCATCAATTGGGGCAAAGCAGAGTCTGCCGACATGATTAAAAAAACAGGCAAAAGAAACAAATAACGTTCAGGCCGGGGGCTGTGGGCCTGGACCTGGGCCTGTAAAAGGGCCGTTGAATAGGGTAAAAAACTTTGTTCAAAAAAACGCTGGTTCATTTGTACCAGCCCTACCACCACAGGTTTCACAGTGCTATCCCCTCTGTACGCGTCTGCCTGCTATTCTAACACGCGTCAGAACTTTGCTTGAGCGGGCCTTGAGATCCCCCAAAAACAATTTCTAATTCAGTTAAATATATTACCCATTAGTTATGTATAGATAAATTTGAAAAAAAATTTACATATTTCTTGACACAACAGAAGAATTTAGAATATACTGATCTCATAAGGTTAAACAAAGATTAAGATAAGAATAAAAAAGGTTAAATACGGAATTGAATATGATGACTGCAATGATTAAAACCACCCTGACTCTGACCCTGGCCACTGTCGCTTTAAGTCTGACCGCCTGTGGTCACAGCGCACTGCCTACGCAAATGAGCCAAGCTCCTGCGCTGGTACAAAGTGCCCAAGCCCCTCGCCAGTTGGTGGTTAAATTCAAACTGAATATGAGTACCGCAGCCGTACATGAATTCAATGCCAAATATGGTTTTCGCACCCTGCGCGTGATTCCTGAAATCAATGCCCAAATCGTAGAAGTAGACAGCACCGTGGGTCTGAAACTGAATCAGATTATCCATTACCTTCAGGCTGATCCCAGCGTAGAATATGCTGAAATCAACGGCAAAATGAGTGCCGCTCCCATGCCTGTGATGCAAGTCAAACCGATTCTAAATTAATTTAGCAACCTTTATGACCCCTGAATTATCCTTGGCCCCGATCTGGGGCCTTTTTTCTTGAGCAAGGAAACCACTCTGAATCTCCAGCAGCCAAGCGCACTCTTGCTCTTCAGATCAGAATCTGGCAAGATCTCTTCAGTTCATTTGAAGGAGTCACCATGATTTTTCAGCGAGCGCTCTTGATCTTCTTTGTTTTTTCTCTGTTCTTGGGCCTGCTGGGCTGTATTCGCAAAACTTTGCCAATAGACACGGCTTGCCCAGGTATTTATCAACCGGTCTGTGCTCCTGACGGAAAAACCTACAGCAACTCCTGCGAAGCCCGAAAAAAAGGCTTTACTCGCTATTCAGATGGAGAATGCCCGGCTTGATCATAACAGATCCCCCTTCCCCCAAACTTCAGGCCACTTACGAAAAAACGGGGTTTAAATGGCGAAAAACAGCCACACGGGGCTTGTTGGAATATAAAAAATCCAAATTTTTCATCGGCTTGCTGCTGACTTTGGTGGGCTGGGGCATCGTGGCCTTGTTTCCACTTTTAGTGACTACTCCGTCAGCTCAAGCAGACGGCTTCTGTGGACACGCACGGGCTAAAGCCCAACGTTACGTCCACAAGGCTCAGTCCGAGCCTCAAAATTTCTATTGCACTGTTGAGATCCCGTGAAACAGATAAACCACAAGAGGTGCAGGTATGCCAGCGGTCTTTAAGTTCTTTTCGCACTTCTGTACCACAGTTGCTACAACGCTGCGAAGTTCCACGCGGATTGACAGGGATGAGCAGACGACCGGCGCTTTCAGCCTTGTAGGTCAGCTTGGAGAAAAAGCCGCTCCAACCGGCATCATGCACAGATTTAGCCAGCATCCCGCCAGCCAAACCTTTGATATTCAAATCTTCAATTGCAATCAGGCCAAAGGATTGAACCAAGCGATGTGCGAGCTTGTGGTGAAAGTCTTGACGCTGGTTGCGAATGTGGGCATGAGCCACCTGAAGCTCTCGCACCGCTTTCTTTCGACGATGACTGCCTTTTTTGCGTCGAGCTACCTTTCGTTGGGCTCTGCGAAGTCTCGCCTGAGCCTTACGATACTGTCTTGGATTGGCGATAACCGTTCCATCAGACAAGACAGCAAAGCTCTCCAAGCCTACGTCAATACCAACGGCAAAAAGGGAATCGTTCAAAGGCAGAGTTTCGACTTCGACACTGAAACAGGCATACCACTTACCTGCTTCCCGTTTGAGAGTGACTGTCTTAATTTTGCCATCTACAGGCCGATGTAGCTTAACTTTCAGGATGCCTACACCCTGAACTCTAAGCTTGCCAGAAGGCAGCAAGCGAATGCCGTCACCATACGAAGGAAAAGTAATGCTGTCAAAACGCTGGTGAGGCTTAAAACGTGGAAACCCCGCTTTTTCTCCACGCTTGACTCTGCCAAAAAAGGATTTGTAGGTTTTATCCACCCGTCGCAAAATGTCCTGACAGCACGAAAAGTTAGCCAGTTCAATAAGTCCTTCGGTGCGAATTTCCTTGAGCTGATTGGCTTGGTCGTAGTAGTTGACAGACGTTCCTGTCTTTTTCCAAGCATCTCTGCGCTCTTGCAGGGCTGCATTGTAAAGTTTACAGCCTTCACGCAATTGTTGTCCCATAGCCTGCTCTTGGGCTTTCGTCGGATAGAGACGGTAGCGGTAGGTTTTGCGCATCAGAACTTGCCTGAAAGAAATTAATTCAATAGGATACATCTATTATACACAAAATATTCGAAAAGGTACATTTTTTTCAGCGGGCTCATGCCCGCTCGACGATGCCTCAGCTGTTGATGCCTTTGGCATCAACAGCTGAGGACAGCCATGCTCCTCTGCCAGCTAAAGCAGGCAGTCCCCTCGTCGTTATCTCATGGGAAACTCTGGTCTGCTGCGTATGCAGTGTCAACGAACAACGCCTCAACAGGGCAACTGTCAGATTGAACATATTTACCTGCACCCCGCTTTGTTTTTTCTGAATCGCAAAGAGACCCTGCCGCTCAGCGAAATTCGAGGCGTAAATGTGATTGAAATTCCCGGCGATGAATCTGATTCCTATCGCCTGGAATTAGAGAAAACCACAGGCACCCAAACCCTCTTCAGTGCCATGTTAGAAAGCACCGCTGAAAACCGCGCCGATGATTTGCTCTATTTTTTGCACACCCCCCAAGAGGAAGGGGTGCGCATTCGTTATTTTGATGCTTTTTCATTTTGGTTTTTCTATCTCCCCCTTTATTTCATGCTCTTTCAATTCAGCATTGCCCTGTTTCTGAAACTCAGCGGCCAGCCTTTTCATTGCCATTGGGTTATTTTGGATAACCAAACCCGCCAATTGGTGACCATTCACAATACCTGGCTGGGGTGGTCATTCACAAAAAAAATCGCCCTGGGACAGGTTAAAAATATTGAAATACAGGAAACAGAAGGCGAGAATCACGATTTTTTCAGATACGTGGCCCAGCTCAAAACAGGCAAAGCACTGCCCTTAACGCCCAATATCAAGATCGAAGACACCTTTGAATTTGAAGAGATGCAAGACGACCTGCTCGAAAAAATGCGTGAAACCCTTCACCAATACCAGGGAAAAAGCTTAGCAAACGGTTAAGCTCCAAACTGATTCTAAATTCACCGAAGCTGAAAGCCCCTGCTTTCTGTTTAAAGCTTCTGACAAACTTCTGTGGCTATTTTAGAAGAACTTAAATCCTCAGCTTTAAAACAATAAAGCCCGTGAGCAAGGGAAGAATTTACCATAAACGAATCACTAAAATTACCTTTTGAATCGGCCAATTTAATCGTCTCCAATTCCACACCTGGAGGACTGGAATGTAAAAGATTTACTTTTCCTTGAAAAGAAAATCCACTGCCGTTCAAGATAAGCCAAGTATACCCCTCCTGAGAGGCTGGTTTTGTTTTTAACTCCAAAGACGGGTTTACAGTTATTTCTGGATATTTGACATTAAAAATCACTGTATTTGAGTACTTTTTAGTTTCCTCATCCATAAAAACGGCTCTAAAATCACCTACAAAAACCTCTGGTGAAAGTTCTCCCTGATTTGAACTGCCAAAAGAAATTCCTCCTCTGTACAAATCTTCAGTGATAGGAACAACAACTTTTCCATTTTTATCTGCCTTCATTGAAGCTGATTTTATGAGCCCCGATACTTTTGGCGACTTCGGAAACGCAAGAAAAAAGTTAACTTTGCTATACGGAGAAAAGCCAGACCCCGTTAAAGTCAGGCTTTCTCCGTAATTAATATGAAGCGTATCGGCTTCTAACACAAATTTTCCTTCAAGAGAACGCGTTTTGGATGCCGAAGCTTCTGAAAGTTCAGTTGGGGTAGAAGTTTTTGTTTGCACTCCTACTGTTTTGGAGACAGGGGTAATTTCTGAAGCATTCTGGCAGCCCCAAAATCCATTTCCTCCCCATAGAATCACCAGACCAAATATCACCCGATGAACATGATTCCTGCAATTTAATTTCATAAATAGCTCCTTCTCTAAAATCTTAAACTCAGAGATTCAATCAGGACTTGAGAGAACTATTATTCTTACACAAAGAATAATGTAAAGCAAAAATACAAAACGGAATCTTCAATAAAGCCCACAGAATCATTTAAACACTGCGTCTTGAATACAGTTCAGAGACTCTTTCCCCGCATCCAAACAAAGCGATAAAGTGCTTCATGCTATAATTCAACATTCTGAATTCCCAGCCCCTGCACAAAGAAAGCAAAAAATGCGTTTTGGCTTGAAAAAATCACACTTGACCCGCTCTGGCACAGGCCCCCGCCTGAACCAGAAGATTCAGGCATGAAAAACCGCTCTGAACTGCGTTGGGCCTTGCTGATGCTCTTGCCCAGTCTGCTCGGCGTGGGAATTTTTACGCTGATTCCCGTTTTGGCGTCCTTTGGCTTGAGCTTCGCCCAGTGGAACCTGCTCAGCCCCCCCAAATGGATTGGCCTTGCCAATTACAGCGCCCTGCTGGCCGAACCCCTGTTTTGGAAAGTACTCGGCAATACCTTTATTTATGCCTTTTGCGTGGTGCTCTTCGAAGTGCCCTTGGCCCTGGCCCTGGCGATTGCCCTCAACCAACAGGGCTGGGTTGTAAAAATTTTCAGAACGATCTTCTTTTTGCCGGTCGTCACCTCGATGATCGCCATCGCCCTGGTCTGGAACTGGATCTACGATCCCCAATACGGGCTGCTCAATGCCGCTTTGCAAGTCTTTCAGATCAAGCCCGTGGCCTGGCTGTTTTCTACCCAGTGGGCCCTGCCCTCTTTGATCCTGATGGGCATTTGGAAAAATGTGGGCTATAGCATGGTGATTTTTCTGGCCGGTCTGCAAAATATTTCAGATGATCTTTATGAAGCCGCATCTCTGGATGGCGCCAATCGCTGGCAGCAGTTTCTCAATGTGACCCTGCCCATGATCAGCCCCACGCTCTTTTTCGTGATGACGATGTCGACGATTACCGCCTTTCAGATCTTCGACTCGGTTTATATGATGACCCAGGGCGGCCCTGAAAACAGTACCAATGTGGCTGTTTACTGGCTTTACCAGAATGCCTTTGAATTCTTCCAGGTTGGGCGCGCCTCAGCCATGGCCTATGTCCTCTTTGCCGTAATCTTGACCATGACACTGATTCAATGGAGTTTAAGGAAAAAATGGGTAGCCCACGAATCCTAGCCTATCTCTTTCTCGGTCTGGGCTCCATCTCCATGTTGGTGCCCTTTCTCTGGATGCTGATTACTTCGCTGATGACCCCCGATCAGATGTTCAGCCTGCCGCCCAAACTCCTGCCCAACCCAGTGGCAGTCGAAAACTATGCCAAAGCCATGAATACAGTGCCTTTGGGTCGCTTTTTTCTCAACAGTTTATTCGTCGCAGGCATGACCACTGCAGGCCAGATGGTTACAGCCTCTATGGCAGCCTATGCCTTT
The DNA here is from genome assembly GCA_002783405.1 of bacterium (Candidatus Blackallbacteria) CG13_big_fil_rev_8_21_14_2_50_49_14. Taxonomy (NCBI): domain Bacteria; phylum Candidatus Blackallbacteria; species bacterium (Candidatus Blackallbacteria) CG13_big_fil_rev_8_21_14_2_50_49_14. Next base: position 13,216 of record PFGG01000070.1, read on the forward strand.
GCCCGCCTGAAATTCCCGTTTAAGGATCCGCTCTTTTTTCTGTTTCTGGCCACCATGATGATCCCCCCCCAGGTCAATGTCGTGCCCCTGTTTATGTTGATGAGCAAATTGGGCTGGATTGACAGCTATTACGCCTTGATTGTGCCGGGCTTGTTTGGGGCCTTTGGAATTTTTCTGCTGCGGCAGTGGTTTTTGGGTTTTCCTGAAGAATTAGAACAAGCAGCCACCTTAGATGGCTGCAATATCTGGCAGATTTATTGGAAAATCGCACTGCCAACAGCTTTACCGGCTTTGGCAACCCTGGGAATTTTTACCTTTATCACCACCTGGAACAGCTTTCTCTGGCCCCTGATCGTGACCAACAGTGAAAGCATGCGCACCCTTCCCGTGGGGTTGGCGGCATTCAAAGGCAGTTTCCGTGAAACCACCGACTGGGGACAACTGATGGCGGCGGGGGTGATCAGTGTGCTGCCGGCACTGGCCGTATTCCTGCTGGGGCAAAAATACTTTATTCGCGGCCTGATGGCCGGCAGCGTCAAAAGTTAGTCTTTTTTCTCTTCTGACTCTGAAGACTCAGGTTTTTCAAGCTTCTTGCCAAAAATACCCATGGCCTGATTTAAAAGGCCACTTGCTTTTTCCGCCATGGCCTGACTAACTTCAGCAGCATTTTCAAGCGCTTCAACAGCTTTGACCTGCATTTGCTGAGCCGCATCGGCCACATTGTCACCGGCCTGATTCAAAAGTTCAGAGGCCTTGATTTCAACCTGCTTACGCATTTCTTGAGCCTGGGCCTGCATTTCTTGAGCCTGGGCCTGCATTTTCTGAGCAGCTTCCTGGGCTTGGTGCTGCAATTGTTGAGCCACTTCCTGAGCTTGGGCCTGCATTTTCTGGGTGGCTTCCTGGGCCTGGTGCTGGGCTTTTTCAGCAAAGCCACCACTGTTGGCGGCCACGGTCTTGCCCACGCCTTCAGCGGTTTCAGTCGCTTTGCCTAAAATCCCCTGAGCCGTCTGGGCCAGATTCTGACCAATATGCAAGGCAGTTTCCCCGGCTTTTTCAAGCACACTGGGGCAGGTCCAGGCAAAGATCTCGGGGTTGGCAGGGATTTCAACGATCTGCTCAGGGCTGACCCCATGAATTTCCTGAACCTGGGTACTGAACCATTGACCATACTCATCTTCGGTCTGGGCCAAAGAAGCCACAAAATCAGCAAAGGACCCTTCCAGTTCCACCACCTGAATCAGCAGATCACCCGCTGGGGTGGCCTGGTGCCAGACCTTCTCGCTGCGCACCCCCGCTTTTTGACGGGCCAGCTCGTATTCACGGGCTCTGGTGGTTTTCAGGGCTTCAGCAAAGGCTTTCCACTGTTCCATTTTATCGGGCAAAATCGGCAATGCCATGGCATAGGTTTTGGTCATAAAAAATCCCTTTCGTGTGTCTAACTCAGGCTGTATTGTACTCCGCTCAAGCGCAGAAAAACAGATCAGCAGCCTTTCCAGACCGCCGCACGCTTTTCAACAAAAGCCGTAATGCCTTCGGTTTTGTCTTCGCTGGCAAAGACCTTATGAAAATTCTGAACCTCCAGGCGCAGCCCCTGATGTAAAGGTTTGGTAAGGCCTTCGGCGACACTGCTGTGGATCAGGGCAGAAGCCACCGGCGCCTTTGAAGCCACCGTCTTGGCAAGCCCCATGGCCTTGGGAAGCAACTCCTCGGCTGAAGTAACATGGTTGACCAAACCCCAGGCATACGCTGTTTGGGCATCAATCGGGTCACCACTGAGCAGCATTTCCAAAGCCCGTGCAGATCCAATGATCCGGGGCAGGCGCTGGGTGCCGCCAAAGCCAGGAATAATGCCCAAATTGATTTCAGGTTGTCCCATTTTGGCGTGATCTGCACAGATGCGCAGATCACAGGCCATGGCCAGTTCTAAGCCGCCCCCCAAAGCCAGACCATTGATCGCACAGATCGTGAGCTTGGCCATGTCTTCTAGGCGGTTCAAAGCTCGTTGCCCTGTCTCTGCCAATTGCTCTGCCTGCTCAGGATTCATGCCTGCCATGGCTTTGATATCTGCGCCCGCCACAAAGATCTTGGGGCCAGCCCCTGTCAAAACAACAAAAAGCACCTGATCCTGGGTTTCGAGATAGCGCAGTACTTCGTCCAGTTCGTCTACCACAGCAGGGCTGAGTGAGTTGACTGGCGGGTGGGCCATGGTTACCAAGGCCACTTTTTCTTGAATTTCAAGTTTGACATAATTTTGTTTCAGTTCCATAAAATAATGGCGAGGGGACTGCCTACTTTAGCTGGCAGGGGAGCATGGCTGTCCTCATACGTAAGGCCGCAAAGCAGCCAACGTCTGAGGCATCGCTGTACCGGCGGAAGCCGGTCACAGAGCCCAAGCCCTCGCTCACACCTTTCTTTTTTGTTAAAATATTAATGGTGCAAGGCTTCAGTGCTGGCGCTGCTTGGGCTTTGCCTGAGCTTTGTTCCTTGACAATAGAATCGACATGAGGTTGTTGCGCTGAAATCCTGCGCAACGTAAAGTCGCTTGGGTGTCCTTGATATAGGAACACACCGAGAGCTTCGCTCTCACGGCCCGGACGGGGCCGTGTGCAGCTAACGTAACGGGTTGCCGTATGCCTTTGCACAGAAGCCGCTGCTGCTTTAGCTGGCGGAGTCGTCACTTTTAGCTCCTTACAAGCGTATTTACAGGGTTAATCGCAGTGGTATAGACCGGGTCATGGGCTTCGCCCCAGGCCAAGGCCCGTACCGCCAAAAGCTTCAACTCCTGGCGGGAAAACCAGCTGCCCTCGGCAGCCAAATCAAAGCCAATTTTCTCAGCCAGACTGAGCATTTCTTCAGCTCTGAAGAACTCGCACAAACTGGCAAAGACATCCTCAATCTGAGGCACAATCTGTTTTTCAATCGCCAAAGACTGTCCCACGGGAGAATCCTGGGCACTGAGTACCTGGGGATAGGTCTCAAAGCCCCAGCCAAAGCGCTGGATCATTTCATGGGAAAGACTGTGCATCCAATTATTGCCAGAGGTGGCTTCATTCAAGAGCAAAATACGGCCTTTGCTGGCCTCAATCAAGGGCTGCATATCTTCCCAAGGTGCGGGTTTCAGGGTGCGTAAATCCATAACAGCCAATTCCCGACCCGTCAAAAAGCTCAGGGTTTGAGCGGCTTTCCAAGCCATGGGAATCAGACGGCCATGAGAAAACACCACGCCATGATCACCGGCCCGCAGCAAACGGGCCTTGCCCAGACGGTCCTCAGGAATCACCAGACCTTCGGGCCATTGCTGTATCCAGGAGCCATCGCGCTGATCCTGGGGAGAGGTCGTATAGGCCAGCCATTGGGTACGGGCATTGGGATTGCTGGCCAGGCTTGAAGGCTGTTCCATCAGCTCTTTTTCGCCGGGCAACAGGGCAAAACCTGGCAGTTCCAAATGCGCAAGGCCCTTGGTTGTGGCTGAATCGGTGGGAAAGCCAGCATGGGCTCGGGGATACATAAAATGTACAGGGTTGGGATCTTGGATGGCCGCCACCAAAAGGGTGGCCGCATCATAGGGATTGGAAACCGAGACCACTTTCCAACCCGGCAGGCCGACCATTTCATTCTCTACGGTCTGGGAGTGGTACATCGCCCCTTTGCCGCTCAATGCGCCATAGGCGGTCATAATCACCAGGGGCATGGGCACACGCCCCCCGCTTGACCAGCAGGTTTCCCCAATAATTTTGAGAATATCATAGGTATTGTGCTGGTAATCTGCAAATTGCATGACCCCCACAGCGGGTTGCTTGAGAAAAGCGGCAGCGTAGGGTATCCAGGCCGCAGAACGTTCATTGAGCATGGTATTGTGGGCAAAGGGCAAACCTTGCGTTTCCGCCAAAACCCCGCCCTTGGCACCGGGGCCAACGCCCTCGTTATCCTGCCCCCAAACCCCTGAGGTCAGCCAGCCCTGACGCTCGCAATGCAAAAGCGCCAATCGGACCGCGTCTTTGATTTTCATGGTAAAAACCTCCGCTTAGAAGCCGGTAAAGCAAGAGAGAATCAGGCCATCCCAGCGTGCGTACAGTATAGCACGGAGGCCTGTTCTGGCAGGCGTGACAGGTGAACCACCCCTTGAAATCACGTTGAATTCATGGCATGATCCTTTTTTCTGACCTGATGCGCAAAGAGAGGCCCCCATGAAATCAAAACACAAAGCAACCAGAATTCAGCTTTTGCTCAGCGCGCTCTTTTTAGGTATAAGCACCTTCTCAGCCAACTCTGCTCCCCGTGCCTATTCAGATTTGCGCCAGCTCAATTTTACCAACCTCAAAGCCAATCAAAGCATCAGCCTGGAACTGAAACCCGGCGATCATTCCCTGCTATTTTACGCCCGCAGCCCCAAAAAAGACAAAACCCTCACCCTGCTTGAAATCAAAGGCCCCCAAGACAAATTGCTCTATCGCTATGATCCTGAAGACGAAACCATCGAAGGCGATGTACTTCAGGAAGGGCTCTATAATGATGGCGAAATCAGCCTTTACTTGCCCATGGCACCCCAACACGCTCTGGAACCCGGAAAATATACGCTCAAACTTTTATCTGAAGCCCCTCTCCAGGAAGCCGGGGCGATTATTCGCTCGGGCTCTCTTCAAGCCAAACAGGCCATTGATATGACCTTTTGGGTTTTAACCAGCAAAAAATCCTTGCACAAACCGCAAAACTATCAAAAATATGTCCAGGAAATGCGCAATAAGATTGGCCCCATGCTCAAACCCCATGGCTTGGAATTGGGAAAAATGAATGTCAGGATCGGCACGCCGGACATGATCCGGGCCTACTCCACCCTGCAACCGGATGACGATGAAAAACTGCATTCAGATATTTGTCAGGCACTCGCCAATCAAACCGAAAACTACCGCCAGTTGAATGTCGCCATTTTAGATGAGATCAAGCGCAGTCCCAGTGGAATCAAAAAAGACGAAGGCGAGTATCTGGGTTTTTCACCCGGTCTGCCCGGCATGTTGCCGATGCGGAACGCACTCTGGTCATGCGTATTAATGGCCTATGATGAGTCTGACCCCTATCAGCCCGGCACACTTTGGCATGAAGGCTCGCATTTTATGAGCCTGGCGCATACCAGCGAAGAAGATGGTGAAAGTTTTGATCAACTCAGCGATACCCCCGAATGCCCCGCCAAAAAATTTGATAAGGACAAAAATGGACTGGTCGATTCAGAGGAATGCGCCCAACAGGATGCCCAAAACTATATGTTTTGGGAGGGGGACGCCACCCAAATGACCGCCCAACAGGCTTGGGTGCTCAAGCGGCATCCCCTGTTTTATCCCGCCAACTGAACCTAAACGCCGCTCAGTTCTTTTCGGGGGTACTGTAATAGTTTTCAATCCGCTTGCGGTAACTGAAAACCCGGGACAAGCCAATTGCACCGATCACAATGCCGATCGTAGGCAGAAGAACGCTGAGTAAAATAAAGGTCATTTCATCAGGAAAGAGCTTACCCAGGGTAATACCGGCCAAAATAGAAGCCAGGGAAGTCCGGGCATAGGCCAGGGCCGTGCGTTCATTGGCAAGATGGGTTCGATCCAGGGCCAAACAGTCTGTCAGACTGAGTTCCCCATATTCAGAAGGTTTTTTTGACATACAATCAGGCTACTTTCATCAGGGCTATTTTCAGAGGGGGCTGTCCATCCCGCGAGGGGAAATCCGCCTCAGGCAGAAGCCATTCCAAAGACGCCAGTGGCCGGCCAGCCTTTTCAGCACAGCGCCACAAAACCGCTTCCCAGGCCTCACGCGAGACATCTGCCACATTGTTGGTACAGAGCAGCGTTCCCCCTGAACGGGTGGCCAACAGAGCGGGTTTAAACACACTGGGATAATCTCTCACCAAATCCACGGTGCCAAAAGGACTTTTGGCCCAACGTGGCGGATCCAGGCAGACAAAATCAAACTGGCGGGGTTCAAAATGCAGATAAGATCGGGGTTTTTGCCCCTTCTGACGGCGAAAACTGACCGGCAGACCGGCCCATTGTTTCACGGCTGTAAAAAAATCACTCTGCACAAAATGCAGGTTTTCAGCAGGCAAATGATTGAGGCGCGCATTCTCGCGGCCCACCGCCAGATTGCGGGCGGCAAAATCCACATTCCAGACCTCACGGGCCCCCCCCATGGTAGCGCATAAGCCCAAACCACAGGTATAGGCAAAGAGATTCAAAACCTCCAGGCCAGCTGCATATTCACGCACATAGCGTCGCCCCACGCGCAGATCGAGAAAGAGCAAAGGATCTTGGCCCGCATGCTTGCCCTGCACACGGTAACGTACGCCCATTTCCCGGCAGGTCAAGGGGTTTGTCTCAGCCACAGGATCCTGGCGGCGGGAATGGGGAGCACTGCGATCGTTATAGACCACTTCCTGGACTTCAAAATGGGTGGCGCTGACCATTTCAATCGTGGCCAACTGTTCAGGGCTTAAGCCCTGGTGAAAAGTTTGAATCAGCAGTTGTGGCCCATAGCGATCCACCGTCAAACCCGGAGCCCCTTCATTGCTGCCTGAAAACAAGCGGTAACAGTCGGTCTGATCTTTTTCAAGAAAAGCAAAAAGATCGCGGCGTTTCTGCAAAGCAATTTCTAAAGCGGACCGCAAATCAGAGGGCATTTAAAGATCCCGCCAATGCAACCAGCCCCAGGAAGCCACGACCATCAGCACCATATAGCCCAAGGCAATCAGAATTGTCTGAAGTTCAACCGTTCGGGTCACGCCCAGACCCAGCAGCGCGGGCAGAGGATTGGGTATCAACTCGGAAATAATTTTCATGGGCAGATACTCTCCCCAGCCCTGGGGCAGAATCCGGTAGTGCAGCACAGGCTCGATCACCAGCGAATAAAACAGATAGACAATGATCGTCAGACCCTGTTTCTGCACCAAGAGACTCAAAAACAGCGCAAAGATCAAGGTGGCATAACACTGCAGAAAAAAGAGCGCGAGGTAGTTGATCTTATCAAAGGCTGTTGCAGGGTCAAAACCATTGCCATAGGCCAATCCACAGCCAAAAGCAACCACTGCCACCAGTAGGGTTGAAACCAGGGTAAAGAGCAAGAGCAGCAAAAGCTTGCCAATCAGCACCTCACTCCGGCTCAGACCATCGATAATATTCTGGCGCAGGGTGCGAAACTGAAACTCATTGGTCACCAACAGAATCACAAAGAAATAGAGCAAAAGGTTGAACCAGCTCGCCATATAGGCGGCATGGTGCCAGACATCGGGAAAAAGATAAAAATTCAGCCCGATACTGGTTTTCGCCCCCACTTCAATCTTGAAATTGGCCATGCTGATAAACAGCAGGGGCATGAGCACCAAATAAGCCAGGGCCGAAATCCAAAAGGCCCGGTACCAGACAATCTTACGCAGTTCAATGCTGAGCAGGCGCATGGGCATCCTCCTCGCGGATCAGATTCAGAAAACCGCTTTCAAGGCTGGGTTTTTCGAGCGAAAGATGGCTAAGGGCCACCCCCTGCTCCATAAACCAACGGTTAATCTGAGCGGGTTCTTGCCCAGACTCCAGAATCAGCTCCAGCCGACCGGCCTGTTGCGTAAGCTCCTGAACCCCAGGGCACTGACTCGCCAGGGTCTGCAAAGCGGCAAGATCATCACTGGCAATTTTCAAACGCGGAGCCGTACTGAGTACGCTTTCAAGCGGCCCTGCTGCCAAGCGGCGTCCCTGTTTCAGCACCGCCACATGAGAGCAGACCTTTTCAACCTCGTCGAGAATATGGCTGGCCATGATAATGGTCTTGCCCGTCTGCGCGGTTTTTTTGATCACCTCACGCACATCGGCAATCCCTTGGGGATCGAGGCCATTGGTGGGTTCATCAAGAATCAGAACCTCAGGGTCTGAAAGCAGTGCCGAGGCCACCGCCAGGCGCTGACGCATGCCCAGCGAATAGCCACTGATCGGGTCTTTGGCACGTTTGGCCAACTCTACCAGATCGAGTACTTCGGCAATCCGCTCCTGCCCATGGCCTTTGATCGCCGCAACAATCTCAAGATTGCGCTGGGCCGAAAGATAGGTATAAAAATTGGGAGTTTCGAGCAGGGTGCCCACGCGGCGGCGGGCCTGGGCCGTGGGCTTTGTACCAAACCAAAGGTATTCACCGGTGGTCGGTTTGAGCACCCCCAGCACAATGCCCAGGGTCGTGGTTTTGCCACTGCCATTGGGCCCGAGAATGCCCCAGGTGGTGCCGCTTTCAATTTGCAGGTTCAAATCCTGCAAAGCCTGCAAGCGGCCATAGCGTTTAGAGAGTGAAAAAATTTCTAGAATAGATGACATACGAGGTATTGTAACCTGAGCACAAGAACGAAACCAAATAAAGCACAAACACGCCTGCGCTCTGAACCCCATCAAAATTTAGCGTGTTCGCAAAAAACCGTTCACGCCAAGGCTGACAGACTGAAACTTTCCCACTCTTTGTTCTGGGGCACCTCTTGAGGCACGGTATACAATTCCACGGGATTTCCAGCCGGATCGATCAGAGAAACACTCCAATAACCTTCTAAATGCCAGCTCGGTTTGCGCTCAAGCTTGACCACCTCGGTATGCTTGAGACGATAAAGCAAGCCCAAATACAGCGCTTCGGGCACAGGAATCGACCACAGACTGGGAATATCCAAATAATCGTGTTTGGCCGTTCCCTGAACCGTTGTGTTTTGGCTCTGACAGAACATAATCTCTGTCTGGCCCAATTGAAATACCACATAGGTTTTGTCTTTACTGATCTTTTCTTCAAGCCCCAGTAAATAACCATAAAAATAACGGATCGTATCAATACTGGTGCACAAAACCGTTGAAATATCCAAAACTTCTGTGGCATGAATGGGGTGCCGGGATTCGTGTTGAGACATGATCAGCCCTCTTCAAAAAGATTACTCTGCTTGTCTTTTTATTCCCAGTTCTCAACACTTATTTGCGTATTTGTGAGCGATTTTACAAAAGATTTAATACAGTTTTGATCTCCGGGCAATACACTTAATACAAAGTTTTCAATCCAGACGCAGCAGGCGATCTTGTCAGAAGCCGCCCAAACCTGAAACAATACCCATAGTTCAGAGGAAAAAAAAAGACCATGCAAGATTTGCCAAAAGCCGGTCAGGCTCAATGGAATGAAAAAATACTCACACAAGCCATTCAAATGTGGGGAGCTCAAGAAGCCACTCTAAGCCCCCTCTCTGATCCCAGCCATTTTCTCTATTTGGTGGAAACACCGGCACAAAAATGGGTGCTGCGCTTCAGCCATCAAAGCCAAACCAGCCCGACCTGGCTTCAGGCAGAAAATGCCTGGCTTCAAGCCCTTCGACAGGAGCAACTGGAGGTTCCTCTGCCCCAGCCTTCTTCTGCAGGACATGGGTTTGAAAAAATTGAGGAATTCTTTGTTTCAGCCTTTGTCTGGGCAGAGGGTGAACAGCACCCCTTTTATCAGGAAGAAGCCTGGGGCATTCAGCAGCTCTTTGAGCTTGGCCGCCTATTGGCCCGTCTGCACAATCAGGCAGACGGGTTTCGGCCCCCTGAAGCAGAAAAACGACCCGAATGGTTTGAGAATCATCCGATTCTCGAGCGCAGCGATTGGGCCCCGCCCGAACAGAATTTGTGCGCAACCTTTGAAAACCTGCACCAGGAATGCCTGAACTGGTCTCAAGAACCTGCTGTTTGGGGGCTAATTCACGCCAATATTGGCCCCATGAATCTGGCGATTCGTGAAAATGGCAGTTTTACCCTGCTGAATTTTGATCAGTCTGCTTACCACTGGTACAGCGGCGATCTTGCCGCCCTGCTCTTTCACTATCTGCTGGTGAAATCGGCACGAAACCGGCGGATTTTTAGCACCAAGTTTTTGCAATGCCTGCTGGCAGGCTACCGCCAAGAGCGTCCCTTTGACCTGCTCTGGGAAAAAAGAATTCCCCTGCTCTTGAAACTTCACAGTCTTTGGTTTTATCTCTCCAATGCTGCCCGTTTACAGGCCAACTATGGCCCGCTTACAGAAGAGGTGCGTCAAGCCATGCAAGCCCATTTTCTGGTTTACCAGGGCCTAACAGACTAAAAAAGCGGCTGGAGATTCCAGCCGCTTCAATCAGAAAGTAAAAATTAGCCTTGGGCTTGTGCGAAGCGCTCGGCCACTTTTTGCCAATTGATCACGTTCCAAAAAGCTTTGACCCATTCAGGACGGGCATTGCGATATTTCAGGTAATAGGCATGCTCCCAGACATCCACTGTCAGCAGGGGAACCTGGCCCAGAGAGACAGGACAAATCTGATCATGGGTATCGGTGATTGCAAGTTTGCCATCGGCGGTTTGCACCAACCAGGCCCAACCAGAGCCGAAATGACCAACCGCTTTATTGCTGAAAGCTTCTTTAAAAGCATCAAAGGAGCCAAACTGGGCATCCAATGCAGCCGCTAAATCACCCGTGGGCTGTCCGCCTCCATTGGGCCCCATCGATTCCCAGAAAAAGGTGTGGTTGTAATAGCCCCCACCATGGTTGATCACGGGATTGCGTTTGTCGGCAGGAATACTGTCCAGACTGCTGAGAATTTCCAAAACGGATTTGCCTTCGAGGCCCGCATTTTGTACAGCTTCATTGAACTTGGTGGTATAGGTCTGGTGGTGCTTGCTGTGGTGAATTTCGAGGGTTTCACGATCATAATAGGGCTCAAGCGCATCATAGGCATAGGGCAGAGCAGGTAATTCAAAAGCCATTCTATTTTCTCCTTGAGATAGTTGCTAGAAATATTAAAAACTGCGGCAAGCTATCAGAATAGCTCAGCCGCAGTTTATGCAGGAATTAGTTGCCGCCGAAGTAGGTTTTCAGACCATCTTGGGTAGCTTTCATGGCCTTTTCGCCTTCATGCCAGTTGGCAGGGCAAACTTCACCATGTTTTTCGGTATACTGCAGGGCTTCAACCATGCGCAGGGCTTCATCGATATTCCGGCCCAAGGGCAGGTTATTGACCACAGAGTGCTGAACCACACCCTTCTGATCAATCAGGAAAAGACCACGCAGGGCCACACCAGCATCTTCAACCAAAACATCATAATCACGGGCAATGGTTTTGTTGAAGTCTGCAACCAGGGGATATTCTACACCCTGAATACCACCCACAGCTTTGGGGGTATTGAGCCAAGCCAGGTGAGAGAAGTGAGAATCGGTGGAAACACCCACAACTTCTGTATTGCGTTCAGCAAAAGCACTCAGCTTGTCCTGAAAGGCATGAATTTCAGTAGGGCAAACGAAGGTGAAATCGAGGGGATAGAAAAACAGAACAACATATTTGCCCTGCAAACTTGAAAGTTTGAATTCATTGACGATTTCGCCTTTTACAACAGCTTTAGCGCTAAAATCAGGCGCTTTCTTACCAACTAAAGACATAGGATGAACCTCCAACTGATTCCGATAATTTTCTTGGAATTTTGAGATCAAGTCTTAATTCCGACATCGTACTCCGAATTATAGCATATCCCCAGGGGAGTGCCTATGCGAGCAAGGCGGGATTTGAGCCTCTGGTAATACAAAGATCCGATAACAGTCATTGGTAAAACTTATCAGAAACCAGGGCGACGTTTCTTGGCTTTCAAATCATCCTTGTTATGACTGGAAATGGTTTCACCTGTACTGATCGAAGCATCTGGGTCAAAACGGTTCCGCTTCAGAATATCCTCAACCAATTTATTATAATCCTGATCATTGGTAGGATCGGGTGCTTTGCCAGCCCCAGAGGCTTTAGCCGCTGAAGCAGATTTTGCAGCAGGGGGAGACTGGGCCCCAGGCTGCTGGCTGCTGGTCAGAATATGGTCGAGAATATCATCATAATTTTCAGGCCGATGCGGCTGCGGCGTCAGCTCCAGCCAACGCTCACGTTTGCCCTTGGGCGGAGAGACCGCAGAAGGCGCAGCAGGCTCCTCTACCGAAGCCCCCCTGGAGCGATAAAACGGTAAGGCCGGAGGCTCAGCGGCAGGAGGTTCAGCCGCCGCAGCTCCACGGGAACGGTAAAAGGGAGGGTCCTCCCCGACCGGGGCCAACGCAGCAGGTAATCCCGGCGGGCGAGGAGCGGGCGGGGAAGCAGGGGGAGAGGCATTGCTCCCTGCTGTATTCTGACCAGCATAGGTCGCCCCCATCAGTTTATAAAAATCATCTTCCTCAGGCGGGAGTATTTGTCCGCCCCCCATCGGTCGACGTGTAGGCGCCGAGTAAATTTCCAATTTGCCACTGGAAGCAGGTGGAATCAAGCGGCGGCGGCTGGGTTCAGAGAAGCCCGACAAACGGCCAGGGCCAGCATGGGTCTTGCGGGAAAGCGGCATGCCATACTCGTCATCATGCTCATCTTCGGCATCAGGAATCGAGGGCCCTTCGTCATAGGCACCCACTGTTTCTTTCTGCGAAACAGGAACCAATGCACGCGAAGAACTTCCTCGCCGACCGGCAGGCAAGGCCTTTTTTTCTGGGGGAGCTTCAAGGTGAAGCAAAGAAAAGCCCTCTGCTTCTGCTGCACTTTCTGTTCCCACAGGTGGGCTGCCATATTCATCCAGCGCCTCAGCATAGGAATAGTCAAACAGGCTCAAGGGATTGGCCAACTGATTGTATTGTCCGCTGCCTGCAAACAGACAATACTGGGTCAGGCAATTCCAAGCGGAATCCATGGTATTGCGAAAATGCTCTTCAAAAGAAGCATGGGAGTCGCTTAAGCGTGAACTTAACATCATGAAAGCGTGCGCCAGATTAAACAGACTGTTCCAATCATAAATCAACTGGTGGTTTTTCAAATCCACCAAGAGCTTGATTTGTTCGCTTTGCGCCAGAAAAGCCAAAATATAGCCCGCCCGTTCATAAGCGGACATGCCCGAGGGAGGTAGATTTTCAGGAACCCCCAAACCCTTCAGGTAAAGTTCCAAGTGGCGCACCAAAAAATCAGTCGTTTCATCGGGCTGTGCCAAGGCCAAGCTCCAAAGTTCGACAAGAATTTCCTGAAAAAGAGAGAAACAGGTCTCTTTGCGCAATTGCTCACCAAAAAGCAAACGCATATTCAATTTGACCGTGCCCTTGGACTGATGCAGACCACTGAGAATATTGCGAGCCTTTTCAAAAGCGCGCTGCGCAATCAGTTTTTCATAGTCATTCTCAAAAAACATATTGCCAAAAAAGTTTTCCTGCTGCGCCGCCAAAGTGGCTTCCGGCCACTTTAAATACTTGATCACTACAGGCTTGTGCTCTCGTTTTGCACGGTGAATATAACGCAGACAGGTTTCAATTTTCTTTAAGAAAACGGGTTTTAATTTACTGCCTGGAGAGGGAGTCTTAAATTTCTCAACCGTTTCAAGACGCTTGTGAAAAACCTGGGTAATTTCTCCCATATGACGGGCATAGAGTTCATTTACCTCTTTAAACTGTTTCTGCAGATTTTCCCATTCTGCATAACTTTCCAATTCGGCAATCTGTTTGCCTGTTTGACGGGCTTGGGCCTGAAGAAAATGCTGAGTCTGTTGATTGCGGGTATGCAAAGTCTGCAATTCATCATAAAGTGGCCGTAAAAGCCCGGCTTCAAGCTGATAAAGTGTTTTGGAGCGGCTTTGAATTCCCTGTTCCAGCGCATTGAGAAAAGATTCACGCACAAAAACAGCTTCCGTCATATAGCCACAGATACTTTGAACATAGCCCAAAAGTTGAATCAAAAGCTGACGATGTTCGGGCTCAAACAGAGAGGCCTTTTCATAAAAGAGATCCATGCTGAGCAAGCTCAAGCACAGTAACTGATCCATTTCAGCGCTAGCTGCAGTGGCTTTTTCTCGCAAAAACTGGCGGTATTCCTGGTGACGCAAATGTTCGGGGCGTTCTTGCAGCCAGTTCAGAAAGAAATCAGATTGCAGCAAATCGCGCACAAAGTCTTCAAGCGCATGCACAGAAAACTCAGGCCCTTCTTGTTCCTGCAAAAGACAAAGAACGGCTTTGCGCTGTTCCTGAAACAATTCAGGCAGTTTGATTCTGAAAAAATTAAACAGGTGAAAGCCTTCCTCATCGCTCAGCTGCGTGGAAGTCGATTTCAAAAGACGTTTTATGTCTTCAAACTGACTGTTGAGCATGCGATCAAAAAGCAGACGTTGCTCTTGTGAGGCCAAACTTCTGACAAAGAGACGATCTGCCTTTTTCTGCGGCAACATGGATTGAAAGGCTGCGGCATGCTTGAAAACAAAATGCTTGTCAACAATCTGGCGAACCAAATCCAAATGCTGAAGAAAGGTCCAAAGAATGAATTCTGTTTCAAGATCTTGGTGCAAGTGCTGAAACTGGTTGAGCGTTTCCAACATCAGCAAACGGCAATAACGCTCCTCAAAAAAACGACGCCGGGTGGCCAGCATACCGTGCTCATCCAGCGAAATCAGGCTTTTAAGATATTCAGAAACCTGATTTTTGATCCGGGCTTCATTGACCGGGGGGGTCTCAATCCCAGTCTGATTTTTTTTTTGCCTCTGAGGGCCAGAGGATTTCGTCGAGTTGTTGGTTATAAACCGTTTGGGTCAGCAGGTCGTTTTCGGCCTTGCTTTTGCCCTTGCCCCCAAGCGGTGGCTTTCCTTTGGCCGGACGCTCTTCTTCAAAATCCAGCACAGAATCCAAAGCTGCAGCAAAGGTCTGGCTGATCATGGGTTGCTGAGAACGGGGAGGGTTCACGGGCTGATTTTTTTTACCCGTTGAATCTAAGGCTTTACCAGTACGGTTGGCAAGTGTCTTATGCAAAATAGACTGATAATCAGGGGCCACAGGCTCTTTGCTGGGCTTTTCAGCGACTGTTTTCTGCAGGTCAGGGGGAGAATCTTCGCTCTGATCCTCGGGCCAGAGAATTGAATCCAGAATATCTGAATAGGTTTCACTGATCTCCGTCGGGCGTTGATCCAGAGAAAGTTCAGAAGAAAGAGGTGCAGAATCTTGAGCAGGAGCTTGCTTTGCTGGCAGATTCTCACGTTTTTTGAGAATATTATCAAAAATTAGATTGGCGGCATCTTCTTTGCTCAAACGTTCTGGAGCTTGGGGAACAGGTGCTTGCCCCAGATTGCGCTTAAAATTACGTCCTGTGCGTTCCAAGAGCGTTTCATGTAAGATTTTATCGTAGGCGGATTTTTTATCCTCAGAATCCGACATCGTTGAGCTGAACCATCCTGAATATTCAGTAATACCTAATCTAAATTCTAGAATTTCTTTGAAAATCAGATCCTCCATTGCAGCAGGAAAAGACCCATTCTAGCAAAGCGACTTAGATGCTATCTTAGCACAGGCGTCAAAGAAAATAAAACAGCCCAGGCCAGCAAAAAAAACAGATCAAAGCGCAATAATGCCTTCAATCTCGCTGACCTTTTCATAGACATAGACCACTTCATCACTGGATGCCATTTTCATGCGGGCGCTGATACTGGCATAGCGGTTATTGCGCGAAAGCCGCACTTCAATCCGTGCAGTGGTATTGAGCAAGCCCTGAAGGGCATCTACCTGGGCAACAGGAACAATAAATTTAAAATGAAAATCCGCAGGCCAGACATACTCTTCCTCAAGCAAAGCCTTAAATTTTGCATGCGCAGGAGGCGAATTCTCTGAAGAAGGATCTGTCTCTGACATGGCTTAAATTTCCTGTTCTGAGGAAGAGCGCCCCTGCAAAAATTGCGCTTGTGTTTGCAAGACCAAAGGTGAATCTGGGCTGCTGTCGGAATCTGTCTGTTGTTGGGTGAAAAATTTACTTAAAAAAGTCTGAAAACGGGGGCTATAACTCAGACTTTCAGGAATGCCCAGTTTTTTTGAAGACTCAAATCCTTGGCGCAAGGTCTGATGATCCCCAGCCAAATCCAAAGGAGCGTCTTTGAGTTTTAAACGCGATTGAAATTCACTTGCTGAAAGTTTCTGTTGAGATGCAGCGGTCTCTGTCAGAGGCTTTACAGCTGTCGGTTCAGAACTTTTTTTGATTTGTTCAGCCGTATGCAGTGCTTGAGCAGCAAGGCCCATTCCTTCAATTGGCATCGGACAGCTCCTTTTTCAATTGCATTCAATACAAGCATTATAGGTGATCAATAAAAAAAATACCAGAACATTGAAAAGCTTATCCCAGGGATTGGTTCTTCACCCTAAATTCTTACCCAAAATTAATCTAAAAAAAATATTGCATTAACCTTTATAAAGCAGATTTTCAGAGAACCCCCCTACAATAAAAACATCACGGAATGAGCGTAGGAAATTTTAAGATGCAAAAACGTACGGGAATGCTTTCACTGCTGAGCTGGTTGATCTTAACAGGTTGCGGCTCAAGCCCTGTGTTCCAGGCTGCGCTGCAACCCGCTCCGGCCACACGTCAAGCTCTTCAGACCAACACCTCAGCAGCTGCTCCCCTAACGCGTGCCAGCGCTCCCGTAACCGTCAATTCCAAGCCCCCAGTCTCCACTGCGCGTGCTCCCCGTGCCAGCAGCGTTCAGGCCACCGCCGGTAAAGCAACGACAGCCAGCGTCCAAGCCACCCAAACACCTGCCGTACATATCGCAAAGAACTACAATACCCAAACCCTTTTGGTTGGCCTGCACAAGGATGCTGATCTTCCTCAGGCCAAAGCACTGGCTGCCCAGCTCAATCTGCAGGTAGAGCGTTATATCAAAGGCATTCACGCCCTGGTTCTCAAAACCAGCGGCCAAGAAGTCAAAGGCCTGGTAAAACAACTCTCTCAACACAGCCTGTTCGCCTTTGTAGAAACCGACCATATCTCTACCCAAAAACCTGAAGCCGAAAAAGAAGTTAACGATTCTTTCAAGCTCTTTTCAGCTGACCTGGTCAATGATAAATATTTCAAAGATCAATATGGTTTAACAGCCTTGCAGGTTCCCGAAGCCTGGTCCTATAGCAAAGGCGCTGGCGTGACCATCGCCGTGATAGATACCGGCGTCGCCCTCTCCCATGCCGATCTGAAAGGGCGTGTGATTCCTGGTTATGATGCGCTCTCTCTGCATGAGGGCGGTGAGTCTGGCGATGTCAGCAGCCTGAACTATCTGTTCTCCAGCTATAAACACGGCTCCCACGTAGCTGGGATTATTGCCGCTGAAACCAACAATGGCCATGGCATTGCGGGTGTGGCTCCTGAAGCCAAAATTATGCCAATCAAAATTTATCCCGATGTACCCGATATCATCAGTTCGATTCTCGCTCCCGATCCCGACAGCAACCAAACCATGATTTCTGTCATTGCCGATGGAATCGTCTGGGCCGCAGATCACGGCGCCAATGTGATCAACCTGAGCCTGGCCGTGACCGAATACAGCGCCACCCTCGAACGCGCAGTGAAATATGCCCTGGATAAGAATGTCAGCGTGGTCGTGGCAGCGGGCAACGAACGCCAGAGCACCAACGCCCGCAACTATCTTGCGGCGATTGAAGGCGTGATTGGGGTTGGAGCCACAGATATCAATAACAATATTACAATTTTCTCAAATTCAGGCGATTATGTTTCTGTGGCTGCCCCTGGCAACAATATTATTTCATCTGTGCCCTCCTTTCTGCGCATGCGCCCCTATGTTGAAATGAGCGGAACCTCGATGGCCGCCCCCCACGTAGCAGGAGTAGCCGCACTGCTGCGGAGCAAATATGGCGCAAGCGCCACCCCCGCCTGGATCAAACAGCGACTGGAAGCCACAGCCACTGACAGAGGCGCTGCTGGCCGCGACGATCTCTTCGGACACGGTCTGGTCAATGCCCTGAAAGCACTCACAGATCCTGTCTAAGTGCTTAGGCGCTTGTGAGCAAGACAGTAGCACCGGCTTGGATCCTCAGCTATAATTGTAAAGTTTCTGACTCAAAAGCAAGGATGTCGCCGCGTGGGAAAATACCGGCCGGTACCCCGGACCCTTTCCGAAATTCTCCGTAAAGTCAGCCAGTCCTCCAATTCTTCGGAGCCCGTGGAGTTAATCAGCCCTGAGCAATTGGTGGAAGCGGGCAAAGCCCCGCTGCATGACCCACAGGAATTATTTAATGGGGTCACCATTTTGCCCACCCCTCCTGAAGCCTTAGACCCAGAGATCAGAACCCCTGATCAACTCTTTGGCAAACAGGCTTTCGCAGCCCCAGGCAAAGCGATGAAATCTTTGCAGGAAATGCTGCCCCCGCGCAAACCGACCAGCCCTTTGTCCCCTCGTCCGCCGAAACCAGACCCTACAGAACAAAGTAAAAAATCAGGGCCCCTGCCTGAAGTCAAAGACAGTAAAACGGATCCCGGAACTTTCTAGTCATGTCGAAACCATTGCTTTTTTATTCTGAAGCCTGTCTCAAGCATCAAAATCTCAGCCATTCAGACACCCACCCAGAATCGCCCCTGCGCCTGCAAACCATTTTAAAGCGTCTGTATGAATCAAAAGTCTGGCAAAACCTGCCCAAGCGAGCCCCCCAGCCAGTCAACAAAGAACTGCTCTTCAGTTTGCATGACCCCAGCTATGTGCAAATGCTTGAGCGCTTTTGCCACAGTGCGGGCCCCGGTAAAAGGATCGATGAGAACACCCTGGTTTCAGAGGGCTCCTATGAAGCCGCCCTACAAGCCGCTGGTGCAGCCACTGAAATGGTTGAAGCCCTGCTTTCAGGCGAAAGCCAAACGGCTTATTCCTTGATCCGCCCCCCCGGACACCATGCCATGCCAGCCCATACCATGGGTTTTTGCCTGTTTAACAATATCGCGTTGGCAGCACGCCATGCACTCAACCAAGGCCTTAAACGCATTCTGATTCTGGATTGGGATGCCCACCACGGCAATGGCACTGAACACCTGTTTTATCAAGATCCACGCGTGCTATTTGTCTCCTGGCACCAATTTCCCAATTGGCCGGGTACAGGGGCCCTGGAGGATCTGGGACAAGGCGCGGGTTACGGCACCAACGTCAATATCCCCATGCCGCTCAAATACGGAGATACCGAATATCTGCGCAGTTTTCAGGAATTGGTAGTGCCCTTGGCTGAGGCCTATCGCCCGGAACTTATTCTGGTTTCAGCCGGTTATGACGCGCACCTCGCGGATTTACTCACGGATATGAACCTGACCGCTGCCGGCTTTTCGCAGCTCACGGAAGAGGTCATGAAACTTGCGCACCGTTTCTGCCAAGGAAAAGCAGGTTTTATCTTGGAAGGAGGGTACAATGTAACAGCACTGGCCGCCTCTGTGGACGGCACCCTGCAAACCCTAATTCAAGAGCAGAACGTGAAACCCGAAGAGCCCTTTCAGGCCCTGAATTGTACACATGATCCAGCGGAACTCAACCGCCTGATTGAAAAAGTTAGAATGATTCAACCCTTATTAAACGGAAAACTAAAGCTGTCATGAAAAAAATACTTGTTCTTACCAGTGGGGGAGACGCCCCCGGCATGAATACCGCTCTGCGTGGGATTATCCGTGAAGCCAGCTTCAACGATATCCATGTCTATGCCGCCTATGATGGCTATAAAGGACTGGTCGAAGGCAATATTTTGCCCCTCACCAACCAGGATATTGCCGGAACCCTGCAATTGGGCGGCACGATCCTCGGAACGGCCCGATTCCCCCGTTTTAAAGAAAAACCCTATCTGATGAAAGCCTATCAGAATCTGCAACACCGGGATATCGAGGGCATGATCGTGATCGGCGGCAATGGTTCTCTGGCAGGAGCCCATGCCCTGCATGAAGAAACCGGTATTCCGGTGGTGGGCATTCCGGGCTCCATCGACAATGATCTGCATGGCACAGATATGTGTCTGGGGGTGGATACCGCTCTGAACACCATCGTGTATAACGTGGATAAAATCCGCGATACAGCCTCTTCACATGGCCGTCTCTTCGTGATTGAGGTCATGGGACGCGACTGTGGCTATCTGGCCTTGGTCAGTGGTATCTCATGCGGTGCCGTCACAGCCCTAATTCCTGAAAACCAGGATACCTTCGATAAAACCGCCTTCTGTAACCTGATTTACAAAGCCTTCCGTCGCTCCAAAAAACACGCAATCGTGATCAAGGCTGAAGGGTTTACCCCTTTCAGCGACGAGGAACTGGGCCAGGAACTTTCAGAATATTTGGGCGAGAGAGGCTACGAACACCTCGATATTCGCTTTACCAAACTGGGCCATATTCAAAGAGGAGGATCTCCTTCGGCCTTTGATCGGGTACTGGGCAGCAAACTCGGCATTCACGCCGTGCGCCAACTCATGGCTGGCGCAAAAGACGTCATGGTCGGGTTGGTGCGCAATGAAATTACCACTTGTCCCTTGGCAGATGTGGGCAAAGGCAAACGCGAACGGATTCTCAGTCTTTATCAGGAATACATGGCCCAGGAATTCCTAATGGCAAAAAAACTGACACCGGGCAGTTAAGTCTCAAATCTAAAAATAAGTAGCCAGGCGTTCTTTGGACATGGCAAATAAATTGCTTTTAACTGAGATAATATCTGGATCTTGGGTAGGTTTTCCCTGTGTATCCAAACTAAAAATCACCCAACCCAAAGCCCCAAAGAATTCGCTAAAACCTATTAAAGGAACTGTTGACCAACGCTCAAATTCAACCAGATAAACCTGCCCTGAACGCAAGGTCTGTTCAGCGCCTTTCAGCCCATCAAGATCAAACCCCTCTAAATCAAACTTTATAAAACGGCAGGGGGACTCATTCAAGCTTGCCAATTCCAGATCCACAGTGGTCAAGGGAACTTCTCTTGAAGCAAGAGCTTCAGTCGGTGAAACAATATGGTTCGAGCAATGGGTACCCCCCATATCTGAAAAATAGAGCGAGCCTTTTTCTGCTCCTACGGCTGAGGCCAGGGGATAGTAATGCGTCATGTCGATCTGATTCAAACTGAAATTCTCACGCAAGCGCTCCAAACAGATCGGGTTAGCGTCAAAGAGCAGGGCCCCCCCTATCAGATCTGCAAGTATCAATGTTCGGTTGCCCACATTGCAGCCCGCATCAACAATAAAATCACCGGGTTTGAGCAGGGAACGAATAAATTGGGTTTCATAATAATCTACATTGCGGGTAAAAATATTGCTCACGCCAGAATCTGAATCTGGATAAACCTTAGATTTCATACCATTTTCAAGCAAAATCAAAGTGGGTATCTGCCGTGGTTTTGCCCATAAATACCACCACAGAAAACGTCGGCAAAACTCAAACCGCCGTCCCCGATTCAGCGGTTCCATCAGGACAATTTTAAAAAGACGGTAGAGAAAAAGCGCCCAGCTAAATTTTTTCAAAAACTGACGAAGGGTTTGCATGCAGTACAGAATAACACAATTTGATTTGCCAAAAGCAAAGCCCCCGGACAATACCGGGGGCTTTTAACAAATAAGCTGAAGCTTATTTGTTCATGATTTTGTCTTTGAGGAAGGAGGCACCCACACCACCTGCGGCACCCAGGCCTACGGTGATAATGGTCAGAGGCAGACCGCCTACGCCCATGGAGCTAAGGGCCAGATTGCCAAGCCCCCCCAAGGTAACGGCACCCAAACCACCTACAGCAGAGGTGATGGTATCGCCAACGACATTGCTAACAGCCTGGCTGGAGTCTACTTTACCAGTGGCAACACCTACACCGTTGGCAACTGCGGATACACCCGCACCGACAAGAGCAGAGAGACCTGCGCCTTTAAAACCAGTAATTGCTACATTTTTAACGCCGGTGAAAAAGCCACCGCCTTGACCGCCAGAGAAAATACCTTTGATATTCTGGCCCATTTGAGCACCCATTTTATAAGCGGCAAAACCACCCCCCGCACCAGCGGCAAGTTTAGAGGAAATAGAGGTAAAGTCGGTGCTGAAACCTGTACCTGTGCCTGTATCAGTGGAAGGAGCCACGGGGGAGTAGGGAGAGAAGTTGGACGTACCGGTAGAAGCAACCTGAAAAGGGTTGTTGTAAGAGCTGATTGCAAGCGTCATATGGAACTGTCTCCTGTCACTTAATTAGTGTTTAATGATTTCTTAATTTGATTATAGGCGCCAGGATAAAAAACTTGGTAAAGGGAAGGTTCTTTTTTTATTAAGAAATGGTTAAGCTTAAAGAACCCTTAATAATACTAAAAAGATCTCCAGGCTTGCTTTTGCGTCATTCCCCTCCCATGAGATAAACGTCACGTTAAAGACGCATTTAAGCTTATTGGCTCTCTGTTCTAGTAAAATACTCCCCAATTGAGCTTAATCTGACTTAAAACCTATTTAATCAAAACCCGTGGGAACTTAACCCCTCAGACTTGCGTCATTCAGAAACCCCAAGGAGAATACACATCATGGCTACGCAGATCCGGCGTGAGTTGCGCAAACTCAACGCCTTTGGTTTTTTCTGGATGTTCTTGCCCGTGATTCCCATTCTGGTGCCTTACCAGCTCAGTTTGGGTTTAAACATGCAGCAGGTCTTTTTCGTGCAGGTCTTTTTTGGACTGGTTTGCGCAGCCTTTGAAGTTCCCTCGGGATATCTCTCTGATCTCTGGGGGCGCAAAGGCACGCTTTTGGCCGGCACCCTGCTCTGGGGCCTGGGCTTTGGCTATCTTTATTTTGTTAAAGACTTTACAGGCATGCTGATCTACGAAGGCATTCTGGGGCTGGCCGTCAGCCTGGTTTCAGGCACCGATGTGTCGATGCTCTATGACTGGCTCAAGCAGGAAAGCCAGGAACGTGAAGTGGCTACCAAAACCCTTGCCAATTACCAAATGTCACAGGTTTTGTCTGAAGCCCTGGCAGGGGTGCTCTGTGGTCTGCTGGTACTGCTCTCCTACCGCCATGTGCTGGCTGCCCAGGCCCTGGTCGCCCTTTTGCCGATAGGCATGGTCTGCTTTTTAAAGGAGCCTTCCTATGAAAAACTCAGCCGCGAAAACCACTGGCAGAATCTGCACACGGTCTGGCGCCATGTTTTTCATGAGGATCGCCTTTTGCGCCTGATCTTTCTCAATCAAATCGTCTGGAGTCTGGCGACCTTTGTCATGGTTTGGCTCAATCAAAAGCTCTGGCAGGCAGAAGGGATCCCCCTGGGCCTTTTTGGCCTGCTCTGGACCCTGATCAACCTGGTGGTAGGTTTTACTGGCCGCCAGGTCAGTTCCTGGGAAAAACGCCTGGGCTCTGGCGCACTGCTGCTGGCATTGAGCAGTTTGCCGATTCTGGGCTATGCCCTGCTGGCCCTCAGCTCGGGGGGGTGGGTGGTCTTGATTGGTTTGTTTTTTCCGCTCAGCCGGGGCATTACCCAAATTCTGCTCAAAGATGCGATCAATTGGCGCACGCCCAGCGCCATCCGGGCCACGGTGCTTTCACTCAACAGCCTGCTTTTTCGTCTGGGTTTTGCCCTGCTCGGCCCACTGACCGGCTGGGTCACCGATACAGCAGGCCTGCGGCCGACCCTGTGGATGCTGGCCTTGCTTTTTGGTTTGGCAGCCCTGTGGGTATTGCGCCCGCTGCTGAAACTGGTCAAAGAATTGCCTGCGCCTTAGGGTTCAGCTTTCCTGAAGCAGGTATAAGCCTGTTTCAGTTCCGGCCAGTATCCGATAAGGGGGACGCGGACTCATCACCAGACTGAGTACTTGGGCATTGAAATTGGCAAGTTCTTGCCAGTGCCATCCACCGTCTGAACTCATGACCACACTTTTGCCATTGCCAGCATAGAGCCTATTGGGATCGCGAGGGTCCAATAAAAGGGTCTGGCAGAGAAACTTGTCGCTAAAAGAAATGTCTTTCGAAGGGTCTTCACATCCAGGCACCACGCCGACTTTTTTCCAAGTTTCAGGACGAACCGTTCCTTGAAAAAGCTGACCGTTTTGAGTCAACGCCCATGTTTTCTGAGAACCTGGAAGTACCACACGAAGTCTTAAATCTGCCTGAGCATTGCACCATCTATAAAAGTTTTGAATGCCAGCCAAGTTCATTTTGAATGATCTCAGATCAAAATACTGCATAGGAAGCTCTTTAAAATAAACATTGTATATCATATCTACAGGATGTTCAGGAGATGAACGGAACCGTAAATTTGGATAGCAATTTTCCTGACTGATCAAAAGCAAGGGGGTTTGCTGCTCATCCTGCCAGGACCAGAGACCGTAAACAAAAAACTCATTGCTTGTCCAAATACGCTGATCAGGCTTATCCGTATTCCCGATATAGCCTGTCAGCCCCCAGTTCTGACCGTTTGAATCCCCCAAGATTAAATCGCCGGGCGTATATTGAGAGAGAACAGGGGGGCCGCCTCCAGAAAGATACCCTCCAGAAAGAGCAGCGAGCAGCTGATTGTCTGAAAACGTAAGAAACGTCAGTGCCGTCAGATTTCGACTATCGGGCAAGGGTGTCACCGACGTATCGAGGCGATACTGAAAATCTCTAAGCGGGTGAAGCTTCTGGGTGGCCCATAAGCCCGATGAAGTGCCCACATAAAGCGTATAAGGCGCATCAGGAGAGAACTTCAAAACTTGAGCGGATCCCAAATTTGAATCATGAAGCACCAATTTCTGCGTATTAAGATCCACAGAAAACAATTGTGAGTAATTCAGAACCCCCACCACCTGCTGCTCAACATCAGGATAAAAAGCCAGGAATTGAAAGCCTTCACGATAAATAAAGCCATTGCGGTCTTCCCAGACTTCTCCATTCCAGAAAAAGACGCCTTGATCTGTTCCCACAAAAAAGCCACCAGCGGGTTCTTTGACAAACTGAGGCGATGTCATCACTTTTCCCGGCAGATTCTGCCAGGCTTTAAAAGTTTTGCCCTGATCCTGACTTTCATAAATAAGCCCACCGGCATTGACCAGAATATGCTCAGCATTCAGGGGATCAAAAACCCAGGGATCGTGTGGTTTGGGGGCTGGCCCCAATTGCTGATTCCAAAGCTCCCAATTTGCTCCCTGATCTGAACTGAGAAAAATCCCCTGATCTGTTTGTAAATACAGGCTATCCGGCTTGAAAGGATCCAGCCAAAAAGCGATGATACGTCGCTCCGATGTGCCTGCTTGAACCTCTTGCCAAGTTTTACCTGCATTCTGGCTTTTCCAAAGTTTCCCGTTCTGGCTGCTGTTTGCAGCCTGAATCCCATACCAAATTTGAGGATCGCCATGAGACGCAAGAATCTGCTCAATGGGCAGTTCCGAAACAAATGAACTCCAGCGCACAGGCAAAAGCAAGGGGGAGATCTCTGTTTTCTGAGTCTCTTCCTGCGGTAAAAGCCCCCAATCACTCCCGCCTTGCTTGGATTCATCCAGTTCTGTATCTCCAACCCAAAAAACATGCTCAGGATTTTCAGGAGAAAAGAAAAAAGCCTCATGGCTTTGTTTTGAAGGATGATACCACTGCACACTCTTTTGCCAATGCAGCCCACCATCCCGGCTGACAAAACAGTTTTGAGCTGTGGAAAATAGTATATGGCGTGGATTCTTTGGATTAACGGCTAACGCCCGCACCTCATCCCGCAAGACAGTTTTCAGTTCTTGAACCTGCCAGCTCGAAACAAGCGGCGAAGCGACCGTTACAGGAACGCGAGGGGGAGTCTGACTGGGCTGAGAAACCCGGATTGGCTGTTCACTACTTTCTTTTGCGACAGGCAAAGGCTGGCAGGCCCCTACCACAAATAACAAAATCCCAAAGAAAAGAAAATCCGCTCTGAACCCAGACATCTGTATCTCCCTCTCACTTACTGGTTTAAACCAGCCCAACAGTTTGCCTTAGCCCCGCCAATGCCAGGCCTTGGGTTGGGTAAAACTGAGAATTCCGGCCCGTGAAAGGGTGGAACCCAGGCCCGAATGCCCCCGCCCCGTCCAGGGCAGATGGGGGCTGACCCGGTCACAGCAGTTCCAGTAAACCGTTCCGGTATGCATGCGGCTGAGAATTTTACGTGCCCGCTCTTGATCCGGCGTATACACGCTGGCGGTCAGACCATAGAGCGTATCGTTCATCAAGGTCACAGCCTCTTCATCCTGGTAGACGGGCTGAATGCCAATGATTGGGCCAAAGGATTCTTCGAGCATGATTTCCATGCTGTGATTGGTATCAGCCAGTACTGTCGGCGCAAAGAAAGCGCCTTCACGCTCCAGGGCCTGGCCACCACAGAGCAGACGCGCCCCCTTATGCAAAGCATCTTCCACCTGGGCTTCTAGGGTCATCAGCGCAGAAGGCCCTCGGGTCAAAGCCCCAATATACGTCTCTTCAGAAAGCGGATCCCCCACCACAAACGCTTTCACCACGGCTGTAAAGGCCTCTAAAAAGGCCGGGTAGATATGGTGATGCACATAGATGCGCTCGACAGCACAGCAGCTCTGACCATTGTTATAAAAAGCGCCATCGGCAGCAGCAGCCGCCACCGCCGCAATATCTACGTCATCGCAGACATAGAGCGGATCTTTGCCGCCCAATTCCATACCCAGGCGCACCATCCGGCCTGCCATTCTTTCGGCAATCGCTGCTCCCGTGGCATGGGAACCCGTAAAGAAAACCCCATTCAGATCTTCCTGCAAAAGCGCAGCCCCCGTCTCACGCCCGCCAATCACGGGAATAAACACATCCTCAGGAAAACCGGCTTCCTGAAAAAGCCGAGCTATGGCCAGCCCTGTCAGGCTTGAAAACTCAGAGGGTTTATACAAAACCGTATTGCCTGTCAGCAGGGCAGGGATAAAGACATTGCAGCCCACCAACCAGGGATAGTTCCAAGCTGAAATATTGGCAATCACCCCCAGAGGTTCCTGGGTAAGGGTCTCGCGCAGGCCATCCTCGCGGTAGACCTCTTCTTCAGCCAGCACTTCAGCCACCTGATTCTGAAAATAATCAAAACGGGCTAAAAAACCATGAAGCTCATTGCGGGCCTGGCGAATCGGTTTGCCCACTTCCTGGGAGAGCAGACGGGCCAGGCTCTCGTGCTCGGCCATCAGCCTTTCCCTGAATTTCTGCATCAAGGCCAGACGCTGTGACAGGGGAGTCGCCGCCCAAGCAGGCTGAGCGGCACGGGCACGGCTGTATTTGACACTGACAGTCTCTTCTTTATCGATCGGTAGACTGGCAATAATCTCACCCGTTGCAGGATTCGTTACATGAAGTTCACTCATTTAAAAGGCCCCTTGAAAGATATTTACAAAATCCTCACGACTGCAAGGCCGTGGATTGGAAGCATGACAAGCATCCGCCAGAGCCACCTCTACCAAAGCCTGCAAATGTTCTGGGCCCACTTTAACATCGCCCAGACGGTGGGGCATGCCAATTTCAGCGCGCAGTGCATTCAACCAGTGGAACCAGGCTTCAACCGAAGGAGCCAGGCCCAGATTCGCGGCCATGCGCTCAAAACGCTCAGGCTCTGTTTCGGCATTAAAAGGCAGGGCATGGCTGATCATAATGCCATTGGCCAGCCCATGGTGCAGATCGGCCACCGTCGACAGGGCATGGGCGCAGGAATGCACAACCCCCAAGCCTTTTTGAAAGGCAATAGCGCCCATCATCGATGCCAGCAGCATGTCTGCACGGGCCTGCAAATTGCCTGGCTCCTGAACAGCACGCACCAAACTGGCCTGAACCAGGCGCATGCCCTCCAGTGCAATCCCATCGCAGATCGGGTGGTAGCCTTGGGCCAGAAAGGCTTCCACCAAATGGGTCAGCGCGTCCATTCCTGTAGCGGCTGTCAAGTGGGGCGGCAAACCCAAGGTCAGTTCAGGATCTGCAAAAACCTGACGGGCCAGCAGACTGGGTGCAAAAATAATTTTTTTATGGTGGGTGGTATCATCTGAAATCACCGCACTGCGCCCAACTTCACTGCCAGTTCCGGCCGTGGTGGGCAAAGCCACCCAATAGGGAATGGGCTGATCAATCACCAAAGCGCCAGGCCGATCTTCATAGGCAAAGAGATCTTCGCGGTGGTGGATACACACGCCAATCGCCTTGGCCACATCCAGGGCCGCACCGCCACCGATGCCGATCATGCAATCGGCTTCAGCCGCCCGAAAAGCCTCAGCCCCAGCCAAAACCTGTGATTTAACCGGATTGCCAAAAATTCCATCAAAGACTGCGGGCTCAAGCCCCTGTGCTTTTAATTCCGCAATAAAATCTGTAAAAAAAGCCTGTTGTGAAACCCCCTTGTCTGTGACCACCAAAGGGCGGCTCAGCCCCTGAGCCACAAGATGAGGAGCGACCTCTTTCCGTGCACCGGGGCCAAACCGAATCGGGGTAGGAAAATTAAATCCATAAATAGCCATTGCGAGACTGTCCTTTCCGCGAAACCTGAATACAGGCATTTAAGCACTCTTCAGTGCGCTTGTCACCTACCTTTCAGAAGGATTTTTCAAGCCCACAGCCCAGGGCTTAAATAATCTCGAAATAGCGCTTGAGTTCCCAATCGGTCACGGTATTGTGAAACTGTTTCCACTCCCAAAAACGAGTCGCAGTAAAATGGCGAACAAAACGCTCGCCCAAGAGTTCAAGCGCCAGTTCAGACTCCGCCATGCGGCTGCTGGATTCATACAGATTGCGTGGCAGAAGCGGCACATGGGTAGCGGCATAGGCATTGCCTTCAATCGCAGGAGTGTCCAAGGCCAATTTTTTTTCAATGCCGTACAAGCCACTGGCGATCGAAGCCGCCATGGCCAGATAGGGGTTCACATCAGCTCCCGGAATGCGGACTTCCAGACGGGTTGACTTGGAGCTGCCAGGAATCACCCGAAAGGCAGTGGTACGGTTATCCACTCCCCAAGTGGGGCGGGTGGGCGCCCAATAGCCTTCCACCAAACGCTTGTAACTGTTGATGGTGGGGGCATACATCGGCAGCACCTCTGGCAAGGCCAGCATTTGCCCCGCCAGATAATGGCGGAAGGTCTCGCTCATGCGGTGTTTGTCGTTGGCATCATAAAAGGTATTGCCATGTTCATCCCACAAACTCTGGTGAATATGCCCGCTGCACCCCGGCAAAGACATACTGGGTTTGGCCATAAAGCTCGGCATAATGCCAAAACGCAGCCCGATTTCTTTGGCCGCACTCTTGAAGAGAATCGCCCGGTCGGCAGACTCAAGGGCTTCATCAACAGTAATGGCAGCCTCAAACACACCCGGCCCTGTTTCTGTGTGCAGGCCTTCAATCGGAATGCCAAAGGAAAGACATTCATCCATCAGGGCATTGAAAAACTCCTGGTTCAGCGTGGTGCGCAGAATCGAATAGCCAAACATGCCGGGGGTCAAAGGTTCGGCGCCTACGTAATTTTTCTCGGCCAGACTGTGAGGGGTTTCCTGAAAATTGAACCATTCAAACTCCATGCCCACCTTGACCGCAAAGCCCATACGCTCAGCTTTTGCCAAAACTTTCTTTAAAAGTTGTCGCGGACACAAATCCAGGGGGCCGCCATCGCGGTCGAGAAATTCTGCCAGAAAAAAGGCCACGTGGTTATCCCAAGGCACACGGCGGTAGGTTTTCAGATCCACACGGGCAGGGGTATCGGGAAAGCCGGTATGCAAACCGGTATAGTCAACATAATCATAACAGGCATCTGAAGAGTCCCAGCCCAAAACCACATTACAAAAGCCAAAACTGTCTTCTGCCGCAGATAAAAACTTGTTTTTGTGCATGTATTTGCCGCGCAGAATGCCATCGAGATCAGACAGGGCAACTTTGACCTTTTGACGGGGGTCCTGCAAAATTTCATTGAGAATTTCCTGAGACATGGGAGACTCCTTCCAGAATTGAAATTAGGGATTATCTAAAAGCGCTGGCAATTCGCCAGTCTGGTGCAAATGTTCGAAATCGTCCACGCTGTAGAGTTCCTCCTCTGACTCCACTTCGCGGCGGACCAGCAGAAAATAGAGGCTGCCCAAGGCAAAAAGCCCCAAGAGAATCAAATAGAGCAGGGCATTGAACCAAGCCATGGTCACCAGGGCGAGCACTGAAAGTGTCAGGGCCACCGCTGGAAAAAACGGATAAAAAGGCGCAATAAAAGGGCGGTGCATCTCGGGATCTTCAACCCGCAGCACAAAGAGCGAAATCATCGAAACGATATACAGCACCAGGCCGCCCATGGCCGAGATCGTAATGATCTGATCGGTAAAACCTGTCAGACAGGCGGCCATGCCAAAGATCCCCGGCAGAATCAGCGCCCAGTGAGGCACTTGGGTACGGGGATGAATATGCGCCATCAGATGCGGCAGATAATGGGCACGGGCCAAGGCAAAGGCCTGGCGGGAATAGCCAATAATGATCCCATTAAAACTGGCAATCAGACCAAAGACCCCCAAAACGGCTATCATTTTAATCAACCAATGCCCCGCAGGCAGCACACGGGCAGCGGCATCGGGCAGGGGATACTGCACTTCTGCCAAAGTACTCAAGGGCGTGACCCCCAAAGTGCAGACAGTCACCGCCAGGGTTAAAAAAACCAGGGTACCAATCCCGGCAATATAACCCAAAGGCACGTCTTTGCGGGGGTTGGCGGTTTCTTCAGCAGACATGGCCACGCCCTCAATGCAGAGGTAAAACCAAATCGCAAAGGGCAAGGCCGAAAAGACGCCGCCCCAGCCCTTTTCAAAGAGGGGTGGCTGAAGCAGTTGCGTGAATTTTAAATGGGGCAGGGTAATCGCATAAAACACCAGGAGCACAAAAATCGCCAGCAGGGTGACCACCAGCTCAAGCGTGACTGCTTCTTTGATCCCACGCAGATTGATGCCAATAAACAGGGCAAAAGCCAAAAGGGCAATCCAGACACGGGGTTCCATACTGAGCAAGGGGGGCAGGGCCAAGCCAAAGGTGGTGGCGATAAACTCAAGATAGGCCCCGATCCCCAAGGCGATCGCCGGGGGGGCAAAGACAAATTCAATCAAGGTGGCAAAACCGGCAATAAAGCCGGCAAAAGGCCCCATTGCACGGCGGGCATAGGCATAGGGCCCGCCCGAGTTCGGAATCGCAGTGGTGAGTTCGGTATAGCTGAAAACAAAGGTGATATACAGCAGGGTGACCAAGCCAATGGCAGTCACAAAACCGACGGGGTCAGAGTTTTTTAGGCCAAAATTCCAGCCAAAAAAATCGCCTGAAATAACCATTCCCACGGCAATGGCCCAGAGGTGAATGGGTTTCAGAACCGGTTTCAGTGCGAATTCTTCGAGGTGATGGGTGCCTAATTTGGCCTTGAGATCTGCATTTTCCACGTTTAGCCCCCGGAAATCCCTTTTTTTAAGGGTAGCTCAATTTGCAGGGATAATCCAGAGGGGGGGATTTAATAATCCATGCCAAGAAAATAAGATGAGACCTATCTGGCCACCTGTTCCTGCATTAAACGCTTTAATGCCTCTTGAGCCAAGGTATTGAGACTTTTGCCCGTAGCTTGTGAAAAAATCGTCAATTGTTCATGCAGATCGGGTGAAATACGCAGGTTGAAATTGCCAGAATAGTGGCGGCGCGGTTCAATACCTTTTTCACGACAAACCGCTAAAAAAACCGTTAAAGAGTTGTGAAATTCCTTACGCAGTTCTTCAGGATTGGAGCCATAAAAATCTGCGCCCCCATTCAAGCCCAAAATTTCACCTCGAAACAGATCCAAATCAGGGTCATATTCAATTTTTGCCTGATATCCATTCAATTTCATAATATTCATGGTTTGACTCCGTGTTGTTTGAGCCAGTTTCTAACACTGGCCACTGCACCTTTGTCTGTATTGGCGCTGACGGGATGAGCAAAAATAGCGACAAGTGTTTTACTGTGTTTTTTCTTCACATTTTTATGGTACCGTAAATTAGTACCATTTTCAAGCGTTATATTGCTCCCCAGAAACCGGACAGTGAAAGCGTGAATTTAAGTTCCTGATCTGAGAGATTAAGACTCAGAGAGGAAAATTATGAAAAACAGAAGAAGACACTCAGCAGAAACTAAGACCAAAGCCGTTTTAGAGGCATTAAAAGAAGACCAGACCCTAGCAGAAGTGGCAGCAAAATATGAGGTTCACCCCAAATTGCTGGCCCAATGGAAACAAGAATTCCTGGAAAAACCCTCAGTCGCAGGCGACAACGGAGCCGTGCGAAAGAGGAGAGCATTGATGCCATCACAGTGTTCAACCGCAAGAAAAAAGAGAAAGACATTGAGGCCGATTTAAAGGAAAAAGATAAGGTTATCGAAGAGCTTTACAAAGAGGTTGGCCAGCTCACCCTTGAAAGAAATTGGATCATTAGACAATATTTTCATTGAACGCTGGTTTCGCAGTCTCAAACACGAAGACCTATATCTCAAAGACTACCAAAATGTATTGGAATTGCAGGTTGGAATCAAGCACTATGTCCAGTTTTACAACCAGAGGAGGTATCACCAAGCTTTAAACTATAAAACACCCAATCAGGTTTTTTATGCAGACTGTAACACGTTTTCAGGACAGGGAGTTAATGTTGCGTGATTTACTGTCTTGACGAAGGGGAGCACTATAGATAATTGCAGCAAAGTATATAAGTAATTATCAACAATGTCCAGGTAAGATTCAGACAACATTTTTCATAGCATAGAAAATTATCTACACCTTCGTTTCAATAAGATTTGCAGCCTATTTTAATTAGGTATTATTGACGCCAGCAGAGCCCCCAAAACGACGTCAAAAAAGCACGAAAAAACCGGTGGAATCAAGCTTGGCTGATTCCACCGGCATGAGAAAGACCGACTATTTAAAAGCTGTTGATGCGCCCAAAAGCGACTCTGCGTTGGCTGGGCAAACAGGTTGAAGAACTGCCGGTACTCCATTTATAGCCCAGCACAGTACCGGTCTGGGGATCCGCGTAAAAGCGCATGGTGCCCCGCCCCAAGCCCTGATCGGCCACAAAGGGAGCCTGAGACTCGGGATAGAGCACGCGTGTATCCTGAGAGCCATGGTAACTGCTGCTGGAATCCAGCACCACCAGATCAAAGCGCAGACTGGCCACCCCTGTGCCGGGCATCGTCTCTGCAACAGGCTCGGAGATCGCCTCCAAGACCGCCATATGGCCATTGGCTGAACTGGAACTGCTGGTCTGATCTGGATTTTTGTCGAGCGCACAGCCATTTTCAGCATCCATATAATCCATGGCAATCAGATCGCCGGCCTGCAGCGAAAAAAGACTGAAAATCTGTTGAAACTGCCAGTGGGTCTGGGTTTGGCTGTCATAGCCCACAGGCGCGTTCTGAAAAGCCTGATAATACTGCGAAGGATAGGGACTGCTGCTGCCCCCTGTCATGCCTTTAAATGCGGTTGAACTCAGGCCCTGACTGGCATAACTGTGTTTGAGGGCCAAACTGACCAAAGGCGCACAAACTGTGGCATTTGAAGTCAGCCCCTCTCCCGGCCAGACCATGGTTTTGGCTGAAGAATAGTCGTTGCGGGCAGGAGACAGGCGATTCGCGGGCTGATCGCCATCCAAAAGCAGTTGCAGCGCGCTTAAATGCGCAGGGGCATTCAGATTTTGAATTGAAAAGGAAGCGCCAGGGGCCTGAAGAGCTGTACTCTGCATGCCAGCGCTTAGATTTTGCGTTCCACAGGCTGACAAAAGCAAAACAAGACCCAGGGAAAATTTTGTATAGATTTGTTTGAACACTCTAGCTTCTGATCCTCATTGAATTTATAGATTTATTTTTAAGGGGCTGGCCAGCCTGTTGAGACTATACCCAAAGAAAATAAATTGTAAACAAATATGAAGAAATATTTATTTATACTTTTTTCATTTAAACAGATTTTCGCATCAAACCCAGGGCCAGCCTTGTTTTTTTTAAAAAACAAAATCAAAAATATTAATTTAATCATAATTTTTTCACAACCAAACCTTGACATTCATAACCAAATCTTAGTATCTTGATATCACGAACTTCGGTGAAGCGAAGAAACGTAACAAACGGTCCGGGTGAAACGCCCGGAGAAAAACCCAGGAGGGGTGGCGGTTCACGCAAGTGAGCAGATGCCGGTCTCGACCCGGGGAGCAAAACCTGAGAGCCGTCAAAACGGAAAGCAGGGAACCGGCTGGAAGCAGCGGGAAGCTCCGGGCAGAAAGAACTCCCTGAAGGGTGAACGCCCAAGAGGGTCAAGGTTTTTCCTTGCGGAAAAACACACGAACTGTTCGGAACACTGTCCCGTGTGGACAAGAACCGCTGAAGTCTCGGCTCAGGTGCGCAAGTGCTTGAGGAAAAAGGCAGGAGCGGCCGGCACTGGCAACAGCAGCCAACGAACAGGGAGTGCAAAACCCTGAAGGGGCTAAGGACGAGAGGGAATCGGGCGCGCAAGCGCAACGGATCCGCATTAAGGGAAAAGCCCTGCAGTCGTAAAAACGGCAAGAGGGAAACGATTGGAAGAAGCTGCAAGGTTTGTTCCGGTGCACTTAAAGCGGGGGAAAATCCCTGAGGGTCCGGCAAGAAGCCTGAAGAGGGATCTCTGCAAAGAGATAACTACTTCCAGAAAAGACGTCAGGAGCGTAACCAAACGCTGGAGATGTCAGGGTCCTGAAAATGGAGTCACCCGGCTGGAAGTCGTGAAGACCTCAGGAGGTCGCAGGACGTGGTAATTCGCTTCAAAACCGGAGTTTGTACTATTTTTTGGACTTTTAAATCCAGCAGCCCTCTCGCGCTAGATAATCAAGCGCACACCACCTAAATCCGAGAGCCGGTAGGGAAAATGATCTCCGGGGGAGCCAATGAACATAAAGTTCTTGGGAATATCCCATTGCTCAGACAATTGACTCACCAGATCTGGGGTAAACTGGCCCTGCAATACCAAAAATTCAATATCTATCTCTGGATAGGCACGATCCAAAACCTTAATCTCTTCAGGCAGGGCATCTGGCACCACCGTATGCCCATCTTCAACAGTCACAATCTTGATTTTGCGCGTATTTTCATTTTGCCGCACATAGAGCATGACCTGATTGAGCGAGGCAATATTGTCCCCACGTGTAAAAAAGACAAACTGCTGGGCGTGAATTTCTTCCAGCATGGTTTCAACCAGGTGGTTGCCCTTGCCCACCCAGGTTTCTACCTGTTCTGCAAAATAATGCA
The DNA here is from genome assembly GCA_002783405.1 of bacterium (Candidatus Blackallbacteria) CG13_big_fil_rev_8_21_14_2_50_49_14. Taxonomy (NCBI): domain Bacteria; phylum Candidatus Blackallbacteria; species bacterium (Candidatus Blackallbacteria) CG13_big_fil_rev_8_21_14_2_50_49_14. Next base: position 48,204 of record PFGG01000070.1, read on the forward strand.
GAATACTCAAAATTCCTTTGAGGATCGCAGAACGGAACAGGGTAATAAAAACGACCACCATCGTGGGAATAAAATACTCAATAAAGACCAAAAGATAGGGGGGATTCAAAAGCGCATTCCCCACCAAGGCAATCACCACCGCTGCAATCGCGATCAGCAACCCCAAGATTGAGGATTTTTCGGGGCGGGGCAGACGTGAACGCCTGATTTTCAAGAGAATATTGCCCACCCCAAACAGCACCATCACAGAGAGAAATGAAATCGTGTAAACCCCTGCCAAAGCCCCCAGATTGCCTTTGGTGATCAGCAGAATCGAAACACAGAGAATAAAAAAGGTGATCATAATGCGGTGGGTCGTGCCCCGCGGATTGGATTTCAGCAGAAACTGAGGCAGACAGCGATCCAGGGTCATGCGGTGAATCAAACCATTGACCCCCACATAGGAGGTCAACACCGCGCCACTCAAGACCAAAGCGGCATCAATCGAGATCAGCCAGGAAAGCCAAGAGCCTCCGGCCAATTCCCCCATATGCGCCAAAAGTGCTTCCTGGTGCTCTGCCACCTGGGCCAAAGGCACCAGTGCCAAGGCGAAAAAAGCAGTGAGCGGATTGAAAATACTGACCACAATCCACATATTGCGCAAGGTTTTTGGAAAAACACCCGTATCCTGTTCCTCGACAAAATTTGCTGAGCTTTCAAAGCCCGAAATGCCCAACATAGCTGCAGAAAAACCAAAAAAGAGCGCCAGGGCGATATTGCCTTTGACGGGCGCATGGTGATTGGCCCAGAAAATATCCAAGCCATGCACTGAAACAAAGTAAATACAGCTCCCCACCAAAAGCGTGAGGGTGGTTAAATGGGTAAGGAAAATAAAAACAGCAACCTTTGAAGACTCCCCAATACCCCAAATCGTCAGGGCCATAAACAGCAAGAGCAGCAAAATCGTCGCCCCAAAAACGGGAAAGCCCTGCCAGAGATTCTGAACATAATGCATCGCTTCACTGGCTGAGATCACCGCTGTCGCCATATACGAAAGCAGAGTCAGACAAGCCGCCAAAGAGGCCATCAGCTTGCTGGTGGTGTTCAGCAGGGCATTGTATGCACCGCCATTGAGAGGCAGGGCCCCCACCACTTCACCGTAAATCTTACGAAACAGGAACAAAACACCCGCCACCATTAAAAGGGCAATCCAGGCATATTGCCCGGAATATATAATTGCCAAAGCAGCAACATAGAGACAGGAAGAGCTGATATCATTGCCACAAATGGCCGTAGCTGGTAATTCTGAGAGTTTATGAACAGGATGTTGAGATTCTTGAGTAGCTTCCATTATTTACATTTTAAGAATTGATTGGTCTTATCATAACGCAGGCCTGGGCTAAAATTCAAAATTTTTGCCTGGATCTCCCCTGCTCAAAACTGCTAAACTGAGCCCATGAAAACGACAGAAGCTGTTCAAAATCAATACGCGGCTTGCCCCTACCCCCCTCTGGAGACGGGCGCTCGGCCAGAGATTTTACCCCCCGCCAGTTCCTGGGCCTTTGCCCATTATTATTGTCACCACCGCCAAAGCCAGAATGAAAAGCCTCTGATTCTGGATGCAGGCTGTGGCACAGGGTTTTCAACCCTGAAACTGGCCCAGGCCAATCCACAGGCCCAAATTGTCGCTGTGGATATCAGCGGGCCCTCTTTGGCCTTGGCCCAGCAAAGATTTGTGCAGGCAGGCCTCGATCCAGCCCAAATTCACTGGCACCAAGCCGATTTACAGAACCTGAACCTCAACCAAAGCTTTGATTTTATTTATTGCACAGGGGTGCTTCACCACCTGCCCGATCCTGCGGCTGCCCTTCAGCATTTGCGCGTCCAGCTCAAAACAGAAGGTCTGGCGGCGATTATGCTCTATAACCCCCATGCCCGCACCGAAATTCGCGCCATTCAACAGGTTTTACACAGGCTCTGGCAAACCCCTGACGATTTACAGGAAGGGCTGATGCTCTGTCGTACTTTTTTTCAAGGTTTGCCCAGCGAAAACCCGCTGAAACAGCAATACCTGCGCGACCGCAAGCTCATTCAGCAGGAACTGGGCCTAGCTTTTGCAGATTCAGAGGCCTTCCTGGTCGATACCTACCTTCAGGTATGTGAACAGGAATGGGAATTGGCGCACTGGTGGCAGATCTTTGAAGATCAAGACTGGAAAATTCTGCGTTTTTTAGACGAAGAAAGCTGGAAAGCCTCAGTTTATCTGCCCGGATTGCCCGACTACTGGCTCAATCTGGGTGAAAAAGAGCGCTTTTGCCTGATCGATCTACTACGCAGGCAAAATAACTATCTTTTTTTCGCTGGGGCCGCAAACACTGCCTCTGCACGTCAGCCTCTGGCACTGAAAACAAACGATATTCCCCGCCCATCCCCTCTGGTTCAGGCCATCGCCACGGAGACAGACACACTGCGTCTGGAAAATCGTCTGGGGCAGGCCCTGGAATTGGCCCCAGCAGCACAGCTCCTGTGGACTGAAATGGATGGAAAAAAATCCTGGGGAACCCTGTTTCAAGCCTGTCTCGCCCAGAACCCAGCAGAACCACAGTCCGGACTGCGTGGCTTGGAACACTGCGCAGAACAGATTTTAGCCAGCTATTTTGCCTGGATCTGAGTGAATTAACCCCTTTCAGATCAAGTTGGCGGTACAATGAATAAACCGCCGAATTTCCGGCCTGATTTCACAAAGGACTATTTTTTTTCCATGACCGACACTTTACAACTTGAACAGAACACCCTTGAACTGCAGATTGCACTTGAAAATCTGGAGAGTCTCGTAGGGGGTCCTGGCTTTTCACGCGAATTACAGAACGTGGAAGGACTGATGAAACATATGCGCCTGCCTGCCGAGCAGTCAGCCCCTCTCCAAGCCCGTCTGGACGCCCTGCGCAGCCAGCAACAGGCCCAGCGCAATGAAGCCTCTCAGATCCTGCGTACCGAAATTGAAGAACGTTTGAATAACGTCGTGGTTCCCAGCAATGAAGAAGTAATGGCTGCAACCGATTTTAAAGCCCTGCAGAGTATTCTGCAAAAAGCCTGGCAAGCCCTCGAAGACAGCCGTCTCTGGCTGGAAATGGAAGGCCGTCGCCTGAGCCGTATGGATCGTGATGCCTGCTGGCAAACACTCAAAACCCTGCGTTCACAACAGTATGAAGCCCGCCAAAGCCTTCAGGGCCGTCTGCTCGAACGGGCCAATATCCTGGTCAGCGAAGCGGCTGAAGTGATTGAAAACACCTCCCTGCGTGAAGCCCGCGAAGGCTTTAAAGCGATTCAGCAAGAACTGGGCGGAATGCCTTTAAAGCCTGTAGATCGTCAACGTTTCCGGGGTGAATTTGATAAACTTTGGAACCGCCTGCAAGAGCGCAGCAAAGCCCATCGTGAAGAGCGCCAGCAACGTCAGGAAGAAGGCATTCAACGCCTTGAAGAAGCCCTGAGAAAAGTTGAAGCCTTTATTGAGCGCAAAGAACCCGAAGTTCAAGCCCAGCAAGAGCGTCTGGAACAGACCGACTGGCATGAACAAGACCAGATCGAGCGCCGCATGGGCCAAGACAAAGAAGCCCTCGAAGATGCCCGCCGTCGCCAAGGAGAACTTCAAGCCAAGCTGGAAGACGCCCGCAACCGTCTCAACCGCTGATTCAGCTTTTAAGTTAAATCCCGGAGAAAGATTTCTCCGGGATTTTTTTTGCACGCAAAGATCAAGGGCTGGGGCTCCCACTCTGTTTTGATCAAGCGCCCCAAACCTCAATTTCAGGAATTGCTCAAAACAAAGACCGAACCTCTGTCCTGAATCAATTCTCCCTTTTGATCCACGCCATAAATCCAGTATTTGGTTGGATTTTCACCGGGATCTACCTGATAGAGCACCATGCCAGCAAAGTCAGGAGAGGGAGTATAGTCTTTGTAATCCATCAAAGCGCCGCGTTGGCCCATGCCTACTTTTCCCGTAAAAGGATTCGTCAACTCTTTCCAATAAGGGCTATAGCCCCCCGTTTTCTTCGCTTCTTCCTCCAAAACAGCCAGATGGGGAGGGTAAGTGCCCGCAAAATCCACCCCATAGGTTTCAACCATGGTCTGGAGCGTGTGCATATTGGCTTTCACCGAGCTGAGATTGGCCCGGTCATTCGGAGAATCCGGCATATTCACAAGCTCAGAAAAAACAGAGGCCAGTTTCTCAAAATCGAGTTTATCCATTTCAATGGCCAGCTCAATCTGGCCACTGGCCCCCTGCTGCTCTTGGTTCATATGCACCAAAAGCCCCCGAAAGGCGCTGAAAAAAGCATCTGTCTCGCTTTTTTCGCGGGCATCGGCCATGAGATGGCTGACCCCTTTCTCAAGTTCACTGGCATTGAGATAGAGCATAACATCAGCCTCTGAATGCTGCATTTTTCCCTGCAGCGCCTGATAAGCCGCATTCTGCCCCAGGCCGGGTTTGCCTGCTTGATCAATCGCCCGCTTAACCACCTTCAGATTGGAGCCCAAAACCCAGAGATCTCCCACCTGGGCAAAAGCCGGGTGAAAATCCAGAGTGGGGTCATTGTCCTCTGCTGGCCATTTCAGACTGTAAATTGAATGGCCAGCATAGAGAACGGGCTTCGTCTCAAATTTCAAAGCTGGATCGTGTTCTTTCGCTCCAGAAGCAGGCAGTTTCTCTGCAATTTTTTCCATATCCAGATCGGCCCCCATTTGATACAGCTCACCGCTGGGGGTATAGCCATAGATCCGATAGCCAGGATACCGTTTGCATTTACAGTTTTTATCATAAACGCCTTGGCCTTGAGGGGCATAAAAAACCATGCCTGAAAAACTGGCATGGGGTTGATAATTTTTATAGGTTTTATAATCCAAAAGTGCTTTTTTCAAACCCATTCCCTTGGCCTGATTGACGGGGTTGACCACGTCTTTCCAATAGGGATTGGCATTGTTTTGCGCTTCCTGGGCCAATTGCTGAATGGTTTCAGGATAAAGCCCTCCCCAATCCACGCCAAAGGTTTCAACCATGGTTTGAATTGTATGCATATTGGCTTTCACCGATGAGCTTTTGGCACGATTTTGCGCCTCTGCAAAAGGACTGCCCGAAAAATCCAAACTGAATTTATCACGGATCAGCTCAGAAAAACGGGTTTGTTCTTCAGGTTGAATGCCCAAATACAAAGCTCCCTGGGGCTGGTTTTTCTCGCTCTGGTCAAAAATAACGGCATAGCGACCATCCAGTTTGGTCAGGATTTCTTTTTCAAAATCCAGCCCTGTTCCCTTGGGGAAGACTTCTTTGCTCATTTCGCCCAAGGTCTGGTAAATCTTCTTGATTTCCTGGGTGGCTTTCGAATTGCCTTCGGGCGTGAGCTGAGAAATCCAATTGAGCTTTTGCCCTCCCATGATCAGAATGGAATCAGCGGGCAATTGGTTCAGAAGCGGCTGAAGCGGCAGTTTTGCAGGTTCGGCCCAACGCTGGTAAAAACGTTTCCATTCTTCAGGCAAATCGGGTGCAAATACCGTATGGTAAGTAAATCGCAGCCCCTGCGAACTGGGGGTCAGACTGAAGGCTGTTCCAGCTGTTAATTTGTCCAATTCTTTGGAAGACAAACCCAAAGAATCGGTGTCTTCCTTGCCCAAAATACTGGCATTGATCTGACTTGAGAAGGCTTGATTGGCCCAGAACCAGAGTGGGGTTTCTTTGACCTGAAGAAAGGCCTTGTGAAAAGGGGCCTCTGCCAGCATGTTTCCCGAGCGGCTGCCCTGTGCCATCAGGGCCCGCTTGAGCAAAGTGCTGCCTTCTCCCAAACTCAACAGGAGGTTCTTACCACTGACCACCGCTGAGATCGTCAGCGGGCTTTTCAGGCCTTCCAATTCGGGTACGCGCAGGCTGTGAATCTGAAGGGCATGCACGGTTTCGGTCTGGCTCAGGCCTTCCGTATCCATTTGATGCAGTTTTTTCAGCAGGGTTTTTCCTTTTTCTTCTGAGGCCAAATCAAAGGAAAGCAGAAACTCTAAATTTTTCAATTCTTTTGCTTCGGGTGTGCCATATACCGCAATCGCCACATGAGAACCCAAAGCGGGCAGCAGATCTTTTTCAGGCTCGAATCCCCGTTTTTTGAGTTCGCTCAGAATTTCAGTAACGGTTTCCTGCTTCATTAACTCAGAAAAGGGTTTGCGTGAGGCAAAATACGCCCAGGGCTGGGCTTCGGTCTGCACAGCAGTGACCAGATTGGCCCCCTTGGGCACAGCATCCAGGGCATTTTCAATTGTGGCCTGGGCAGGAGCCAGGAACAGCGTTGAAGCCAAGGTCAACCCAGAAAGCAAAACATATATTCTCGGCAACATCTTAAAAATCCTCTTGCTTGAAATTAAAATTCAGTTTAACACAGCGCATTAAATAAGTTAAATATCAACAATAAACATAAAAATTGAAGTTTTTAGGCAAAAAAAGAAGTTTTTCAGACAAAAATTCAGGCCCCAAAAGTTCTTGCCAAAGGAAAGTTTCAGCGCGGAGAGGCGTCCACCATTCCCGGCATCGCCTCCAGCTTTTTCAGCATCTGCTGCACCTGGTTCTGAACGGGTGGCATTGCTTCCAGAGGTTTTTCAAGGGTTTGGCTCAAATACGGCATCATGCGTTGCTTGACCTCAGCAACCATGGGCTGGACATCTGGCATCATGAAACGCTCAGGGGCTAAATTCATGAGTGGACTGCTCATGCTGCGGGCATAGTCAAGCACAGCGACCACTGCCGTACTCTCCAGGCTGACCTGGGTTTGCATAGAACCTGACGCCCCAGGAGGCTTGAACAGCGCTTTCAAGACCAGTTGTGGATTCGCCATGGCACGGGCTTCGATTCGCAGCCGTTCGCCCATTTCTGCCACAGGTAGATTTTCAAGCTGAAAATGTCCCTGGGCATCACTCATCGCGCTCTGGGCTAGATCGCGCCCCGACACTTTGATTTCAAAGCTCAGCGCCGTGGGAACTGCCATCTCTGATGGCCAGAGCACAACGCCGGTCAAAGTACTGCCCTTGGTACGGGGTGTAATCGACAGTGACAACATCTGGTCGGCTGTCAAAGCCACAGGCGCAGCAGGCAGCCCCACCTGACAACTGCTCAGCAGCATCAGCCCTGCCAGGCCTCCCATCAAGCCCTTTACTCGCATTGCGCTACCTCCTCAAATTCCTGGGAACACACTTCAGCCAGCACTGCCAGATCCTTGTGCTGATCCTGACGGGCTTGCGCACGGGCAGCCGGGTTCAGCGCAATCGCCTGACGCAAACAGGCCAAAGCCCGTTGCAAATGCCCCCCCTCCGGATCCTGCCGATGATACAGGCTATGGTAACAGGCCTGAACATACCGCAACAACCAATCCGGCTCGGGCACCAGACTCAAACTGTCCAGCAAAAGACCCGCAGCCACAAACGATTCAACTTTACAAAAAGCCAAGGCCAGAAAGGCCGCGCTTTCGCGCAGGATTTCAAGACTGAGCTGCTGTTTATCAGGGTGAGCCAGAACAGCTCGGAAACAGGCAATGGCCGACCGCCAATGCTCTTGCGCACTTTCTGCAGCCGAAAGATCGGCCAGATTGAAATGCACGCGCCCGGCCTCGTCAAGCAAATAAAGATGGGCAGGAGCTTTGCGCAGCCCCTTTTCAAACTCATGCAAAGCTTTCAAATAACGCTGTGACGCCAGATCGAGCTGAGGTTCAGCGGCAAACAAAGCCTGATCGCCCCATAAAAAAAACATCACCCCCAAATTCAGAATGAGATCAATCTCACTGAGACCGGGTTCCTGCTCTTGGGGAGCCAACTGGGCATGCTGTAGCGCTGTCTGTTGGAGCAGAATGGCCTGTTCAAAGCGGGATTGCGCCAATTCCAGATGGGCCAGCAGGGTTTGCATTTGCGCAGGTTTATGAAAACGCTGAAACCCCTGTTCAATGGTCTGACGCGCCAAATCATAGGCTCCTTGCCGAATCAGTTGCAGGCTGTATTGTAAAAAGCTGTGAAAATCCTTGCGCCCCGGCGTAGATTTTAAAGGTTTCTGTCTGAGTTCGGCAGGGTCTTCGGGGGTAAAACCTGCAAGAATCAAAAGTTCATCTTTGAGGCCCAAAAGCGCCTCAGGATCTAAAACCTCAGCCACACGCAGGACCACCTCACGAGAGGGATGCCGCACACCTGTTTCCAGAAACGAGACATAAGACTTGGAGAGTTGACTGAGCTGGCTCAAGTCAATCTGAGTCATGCCCCGCTCTTTGCGCAGGAATTGAAGTTTTTCGCCAAAGGCCGAGTGAGAATCAGAGGGTGAACGCATACAAAAATTATACAATAAGTAAACCTAAAAATACAATCTTACTTTTTGAATGATTTTATGTTGACAAATTGTGAGAATATTTTCTATACTGTAACCATCAACTCCAAGGAGATTTCACTCAATGAAATTCGCTCTGATTGCTCTTTCTGCTGTTATGATTCTGGCTGCCTGCGATAAAGTACCCAACTCACCCGTTGGCGGAACAGGCAAGCCCCAACCCTCTGCTGCTACCGGCGCTGAGACAAATGTTTATTCCCCCACGCCCTCTACAACCGCGCCTGCTGCCATGAAAACCTTTACAGTCACCCTTGAAACCCCCGCTGATGCAGCCAGCCCCCTTTCTCCCGGAATCTTTATCGTGCACCGGGGGGGCATGCCGATCTTCAGCATGGGCCAGAAAGATCGTGGCCAGGGCCTTGAAGCTCAGGCCGAAGATGGCAATCCAGCGACACTGGCAGCAGCCATTCCTGGCGCAAAGGTCTTCGATACCCCCGTCGGTGACAGCAAACCTGGCCCCGCCACTCCAGGTAAAAAATTCCAATTCAGCTTCAGCGCCCAGCCCGGTGACTATCTTTCTTTTACCACCATGTTTGGTCAAAGCAATGATGCCTTTTACGCTCCTGCAGATATGGGGATTCCGCTCTTCAATGGCAATTCACCGATCGTTGGCGATATGACCAGCAAAGTCATACTCTGGGATGCAGGCACCGAAATGAATCAAGAACCCGGCAAGGGTGCTGATCAAGCTCCCCGCCAGGCCGGAACCAATATGGGAGCCGCTGAAAGCGAAGCGATTGTACCGATTGCTGAACGCAAAGACGGCTTCAGCTATGGTCAATCCCTGCGCCTGATGATCGAAGCCAAATAAAGCTTTCGTTTTTCCATTCGCTCACAGGCCCGGAGATTGTCTCCGGGCCTTTTTTTAGGCTTATTTCCAGAGGATTTTGCGAATCCGCTGGTTGCCTCGATCTGCAACAAAGAGATTGCCCTGGGCATCCAAGGCCAAACCCCAGGGCTGGTTCAAACTGGCCACAGCCGCATTGCCATCCGCAAAAGCGGCTTGGCCATTCCCGGCCACCGTAATCACCTCACCTGAAGGCAAAAGCTTACGAATACGGTGATTGCCCGTATCGGCAAGATACAGAGCCCCCTGAGCATCCAAGGCCAAACCATGCGGTAAACGGAAACGGGCCTGGGGAGCAGGCCCATCCACAAACCCTTCTTGCCCATTCCCCGCCACAGTCAATACTTCCCCCGAGGGCAAAAGTTGGCGAAGACTGTGATTGAAGGTATCTGAAATCCACAAACGGCCCTGGGGATCCAAAAGCAAGGACTGGGGATAACGAAAACGGGCCTGAAAGCCCTTTCCATCCAAAAAACCCTCTTGGCGGCTGCCGGCCACAGTGCTCACCTGACCTTGGGGCGTGACCTTGCGAATGCAGTGATTGTCTGTATCGGCCACATAAACGATGCCCTGGGCATCCACGGCAATCCCCTGAGGTCGGCGGAACTGGGCCACTGCGGGATTGCCATCGTTATAGCCCGCCACCCCGGTTCCCACCAAGGTACTGACCTCTCCCTGCGGAGAAATCATGCGGATACGGTGGTTATCTGTATCGGCAAGATACAGCGTACCGGAAGGATGCAAGGCCATGGCCATTGGGGAATTGAAACGGGCCTGATCTCTCAGACCATCGGCAAAACTGGGGCCGATCAGATCGCTAAGTTCATTGCGCCCTGCAAACGAGGAAAGATAACCCGCGCTTGAAAGCTGACGGATACGGTGATTCTTAGAGTCTGCGATCAAAAGATTGCCCTGACGATCCAAGCTCAAATCCGTGGGCTCGTTGAAATTCGCCTCTGCGGCAGGGCCATCCAGACTCCCTCCCCAGCCGTTGCCAGCCCAGGTTTCCAATCTGACCCCCGCTACTGGCGGCAAGGGGCTTGGCTTCTGTGGGCTGAGACTCGCTCCGCCTGCAGAAACACCCAAAAGACGCAGCGCAATCACAGGTGCAATATCTGTCAAAACCTGCTTCAGTGGGCATTCGCAATCCTGAAAGACCTCACGCACAATCACGCCGCGTTCAATATCCAACACACGGGCACTCAGGGTATAAACCGTATCCAAGCGGCTGACACTGCCTGTAATCAGTCCTTTGACCCCCAAGAGTTTGCCAATTCTGACAGAACAGGCGGTATCATCGCAAAAAGCGGATTGCTGAAAGCCCTGTTCCTTGAGAATGGCCTCCATTTTCGTGCGTTCGAGCACCAGAATCCGGCCCGATTGTATAAACTGGGCCCGCAGCCGATCGGTAATAATACTGGCTTCATCGCGGGTGACGCCGCCCTTGGCATCGAGTTCCAGAATCGCCAGTGACAGCTGCGGAGCAGCCTGGGCTTCAAATTTAAACACAAAACTGAGCAGGAGCAAAAAGCCAAGTAGAAAATGAAGTCTCAGGGTGTGAGATAAAGTGTGCATCGTTGAGAGAGTTTCCATATTTTTTATCGTATCAAGGCCGCTTAGGGAAGATAGACCAGGGCCTGCAAGACCTTGATGAGTTCAGCACGGGCAGGCGGAGCGAACTCATCCGACAGATTGCCTGTGGTGATTATAGAGAAATAAAGCGGCCCCTTGCCCACCCAATCGCTAAGATAATAACCCTGTTTGAGCTCGGGCATGCTGGCTCCCCCCGGTTTAAAATATTCAAGGCCGACCGGCCCCAAAACTGGGTTTTTAACCAGCAGGCGCTCATCTCCCGCCGGGCCACCAAAGCCGCCTGTGGCTCCGCGCAGAATGATCACCGAGGAAGTGTCTTCGCCGATATGGAGATAGCGCAATTCATAGCCCGGCCCCCCGCCCACACCGGCACAGGTCTGCTGGGCATAAACCCCTTCCAGGGTATAGCCTGCGGGCATATAGCCCGGAACAACTACAGGGGTTCCCAAGGCTTTGAGCAGACGCAGCTGGGAAGCATTGAGTTGATGCCTGCTTAGATGCTGGCTTTTAGCCAGTGCCGCCCTTGACTGGCCTGTGGTGACCAGGGCTGAACTACCCAATACAGCGCACAGGCAAAAAATACGCAGCATAAGGACACTCCTCGTTCGGTGATTTTTCTCAAGACGCACCCCAGCGCAAATCTGTTCCCTGGGCCCATGCTTGTCTTTTTTTTGCTAAGATACCCCCTATGTCCTCTGCAGAAAGCCGCTATACCCAAGGCCAATACCTGAATGCGCATCCCACCTGGCATGCAGAAGATTCCCCCTGGAAAGCCGCCCAGATTCTCAAAATGCTGCAAAAGCACCACCTTCACCCCGCCAGTCTCTGTGAGGTGGGCTGCGGGGCCGGTGAGGTTCTGGCCCAACTGCAAGGCGCTTTTCCAGAAAGTCAGCTCAAGGGCTGGGATATTTCCCCCCAGGCAATTGAGTTGGCTCAATCCCGTGCCAATGCCCAATTGAGCTTCACTTGTGGTGATTTTCTCAAGCATTCAGAGGCAAGGTATGAGCTGCTTTTGGCCTTGGATGTTTTTGAGCACGTGGAAGACTATTTCGCTTTTTTAAGGGGCTTGCGCGGCAAAGCAGACTATACTCTTTTTCATATCCCCCTCGATCTCTCGGCCCAGGCAGTTTTACGCGATCTGCTCACGCGCTGGCGGGATGAGGTCGGACATTTGCATTATTTTACGCGTGAACTGGCCTTGCGGGCCTTACAGGAAACGGGATATGAGGTGCTCGATGCAGCCTATACTACCTATGCCATCGACCGACCTGCCCCCAGCCTGAAAGCCCGTTTAGGCCGCTGGCCCCGCCGTTTGGCCTTTGCCCTCAACCCCGATTGGGCCGCCAAAACCCTGGGAGGCTTTTGCCTGCTCGTACTGGCCCGCTAGGCCTTTAAAACACCCCGGCTTGCTCCATTTCGTGAAACCCCTGCGCCAAAGCGGCAATCAAGCTTTTTCTGGCGGCAGGCTCCTGCCGCACCCAACGCGGAATTTCAAGCGCCAGAACAGGGCGCATTTCAGCAAAAACACCAAATTTACGTGCGCTGCCATGGGTAAAATAGATCTTTTCAAGCCCCTGAACCGCCACCCGCAAACGCGGACTGAGGCCCTGCTGCTGCAGGGCACGGCTGAAAATTTCAGCCACCTGTTGTTTTTGCAACAGACTCAAGCCGGGGGTGGCAATTTCAATTTGATGCTGACTTTCAGAGCGGGCATTGCCATGCAATTCCACATAAAGGCGAAAATGACTGGTTTTTAGCTGATGCAAGGTTTCACGGTAGCAGGCATAGACCTGACGGGCTCTCTGGGTATGCTGCTCCTGATCACTGGAAAGATGAACCCCCTCGGTCGGACGGTTGACATTGATCGGGTGACGGGCACGGCGTTGCCCACGGGCAATCAGACAATTCCAGCCCAATTGCTGGCACAGCGCCCCGGCGATTTGATCGGTATATTTATCAAAAAGGCCATGGGGGGCGGCTAAGATATAGCCACTGGCTGCCTTTCGCGCTTCAATCTGCCCATATTGCACGGCCAGACCGCAATCGGCTCCAGCAGGCCAAGCCCAAAGCAGACCCAAAAGCAAAAAAAGAAACACACGCTGCTGCATAGCATTGATCTTAACAAAATTGGCAGCAAAGACCAAATCATGGGCAGGCTGAAACATCAATCTGGCCAAAGCCCCCTCCAGAGAGGCTATCATAGAGAAAAAAAGAGCGGGGTAAAATGTGTCGCTTCTCTACCTGATCGCCTATAAACCCTTTAACGTGCTCACCCAGTTCAGCGGCGAAAATCCCGCTGAAACGCTGCAATGCCTGGATTATGATTTTCCCCGAGATGTTTACCCCGTGGGCCGTCTCGACAAGGACAGCGAAGGCCTGCTCCTGCTCAGCAATGACAAAGGCCTGAATCACCGCCTGCTCGACCCCCAATTCAAACACGCCCGCGAATACTGGGCCCAGGTTGAAAAAATACCCACGCCCGAAGCCCTTGAAAAACTCAGCCAGGGCCTGCGTCTCAAAGATGGCTTCACCCTGCCGGCCCAGGCCCGGCTCTTAGAAAGCGAACCCGATTTGCCCCCCCGCACCCCGCCGATTCGCTACCGGGCGCAGATTCCCACCGCCTGGCTCTCTCTGACCCTGATCGAAGGGCGCAACCGACAAGTCAGACGCATGACCGCTGCCGTGGGTTTTCCCACCCTGCGGCTGGTGCGTGTGCGCATGGAAAACCTGCTGCTGGGCGCACTGAAACCTGGACAAGTCCGGGAATTGACACGTGAAGAGCGCCAGGGTTTACTGAACAAGTTGAGATAAAAAAACCTTGTCATTCTCCTGCTTTCGGGCGCACAATACCCCCTGTGAGGTCAACCAGCTATGAAACAAACCCCTAAACTTTTCTGGGCCATCCTTTTGCTCACCACGCTCGGCCTGATTTTCTCAGTTCGCCTCCTGATGCTCGATTACAGCGTCTTGAGTGGCGGGGGAGCCAATGCCGAATGCAATATCAACGCGGCGTTTAACTGCTCTGCCGTGGCCCGCAGTGCCTATGCTTTTTTGCTGGGCATTCCGGTGGCGGCTTGGGGCCTGCTGGGCTATGCCCTGGTTTTGCTCTGGTTGGCCCTGAACCGGGACAAAGATCTGCGCCGCCCCCTGCTGCTGGCCTATGGCCTGTTTTCTTTGGTCAGTCTCTATTATTTTGGCATTACCAAGCTCAAACTCGACGTGATTTGCCTCTATTGCCTCTTCACCTACCTGATCAACTGGCTTACCACTGCGGTCTTGGCAGTGGCCAATTTTCAGAAACCCAGCCCCAGCCTGCAGGGAAATTGGGGGCTGCAACCCGCCCTGTGGGTCGGTGGCGTGATCTTGGGTCTGGGGATCTTGATTCCCAGCTATCAGTTTTTTCCGCATTCTTCGGCACAAACCCCCAGCACAGCCGAGACGCCGGGATCCAGCAAACCTAAACATGGCGGCCCGACCTATCCCCTGGGGCGTTTTGACAAGGCCCTTCTGCAGGCCAGCGCAGGCTCAGAAAAAGAAGCAGTCACACTTGAGGTCTTCTCAGATTACCAATGCCCCTTCTGCGCCCAATTTGAAACCACCCTGCAAACCGCCATGCAGGAATTCAGCAATCTTCACCTGATTCGCAAGGAATTTCCGCTGGATAAAAATTGCAACCGTTTGCTGGGCAATAACCAGATGCACGCCAATGCCTGTCAGGCAGCCTATTTCGCCAAATGTGCAGGGCTCCAGGATAAATTCTGGGAAGCGGCAGAAAGCCTGCATGCCCGCCATGCCGAAATGACCAATACCCTGATGGCCAATACCCTTTGGGCCAGTCTGATCAGCGAACTCAAACTCGATGGCCCCCAAATCGAAGCCTGTATGCAAAAGCCTGAGATTCACAATTCTGTGCTCAATGACGTGCAGGAAGGGCTGTACAAGGGAGTCAACAGCACGCCCAGCTATTGGATCAATGGTCAAAAACAGGCAGGCATTATGCCCTACCCACAATTCAAAGAACTGCTGCTCAAGGCCGGGGGCAAACTGAAGAACTAGCCCAGTTTTTGCAGGGGAGCCACACTCAGATCCAGGGTGCGGGTCTGCCCCCCGAAGCTGATACTGGCCAAGGTGCGAATCACCTTCTGTACCTTGCCAATTCCCCATTGCGGGTGCATGACCCGGTCTCCGGCCTGCAAAGCCAGGGGTTCAGCCCGCTCTGCTGCAGGGCGCGGCAGACTGGCCGGGGGCTTGGGTGCAGGGGTCGCGCGTACCAGACCCGGTACAGCAGCGGGGGCTTGGGGACGTGGGGCCGAAGCGGCTGGGGCACGGCCCATCGGCGCACCCGAAAAACTGGTGCCGCTGATCTTGAGTGGATTTTCATCCGGCAGATCGGCAAAGCCCTTGTTGTTCATTTTTTTCACACGCTGCTCGTATTCATGCTGGCGCACAGCCACCATCAAAGTACCTGGAATTTTCAGGTGGTCATGAATTTCAACCATAAAGCGTGAAAGCCGGTTCGAGATCGAAGCCCGCTTGTTGCGACGGGCTGCGCAGTGAATCAAAAAGAGGTGGTTGCGGGCACGGGTCAGGGCCACATACATCAGGCGGCGCTCTTCTTCAATTGCGGTTTCGCCCTCATAGACCGAGCGCACATGGGGAAAAATCCCCTCTTCCACGCCCGGAATAAAGACCACAGGAAACTCCAGCCCCTTGGCGCTGTGCACCGTCATCAGCATGATAGATTTCCCCTCCTGGCGGCTGTCTGAATCCGAAAAAAGGGCGACTTCTTCAAGAAAGCCCAGCAGATTCGTGGGGTCTTTGCTTTTGTCTTCATAATCTATCGCGGCCTGAATCAAAGCCTGCACGTTCTCATGGCGGTTCTGACGGATTTTCTCATCGGTCTCGGCCTCAATTTCAGCCTTGTAACCGCTTTCCACATAGACCCGCTCCAAAAGTTCTCCCACAGGCAAAACCAATTGGCTCAGACGCTTCATGATCTGGGTAAATTCCTGCAGGGATTCCTGGGCTTTGCCCCCCAATTGGCAGCTGACAGATTCTTCCTGAATCGCCTGCCAGAGGGTCAGTCCCCGGCCTTCAAAGGTCGCAAAAGTCTCAAGGGTTTCAAGCGCTTTGGGCCCCAAACCCCGTTTGGGCACATTGAGAATCCGGCGCAGACTCAGGCTGTCCTGGGGATTGGAAAGCACCTGAAGATAACCCAGCAAATCCTTGATCTCGCGCCGATCATAAAAGCGAAAACCGCCCACCACGTGGTAGGGCATATTGGCCCCCACCAGTTTTTGCTCAAACAGCCGCGACTGGGAATTGGTGCGGTAGAGAATGGCGAAATCGCCCCAATTCAGATTGTCCTGTTCTTTCAGGCGCTGAATCTGTTTGACGATAAAACTGGCCTCGTCATCCTCGTGTTGGGCGGCATGAAAGCGAATCGGCTCGCCGGGGCCGCGCGTGGCAATCAAGGTTTTTTCAAAACGCTCTTTGTTTTTGCTGATCAACTGGTTGGCGGCTTCGAGAATCCGGCCCGTGGAGCGGTAATTTTCTTCGAGCTTGAGAATGGTGGCATCCGGGTAATCCTGCTGAAAGCGCAGAATAATACGGAAATTGGCATGGCGAAAGGAATAAATACTCTGATCCACGTCTCCAACCACAAAGACATTGCGCCAATGATCCGCCAGGTTTTTGATCAGCTCAAACTGAACCGAATTGGTATCCTGGTATTCATCCACAAGAATATGCTCAAAACGCTCTTGCAGACGCTCCAGCACCTCGGGCTGCTCTTGCAGCAGTTGCAGGGTGAGAAAGAGCATATCGTCAAAATCCATGGCATTGTTGGTGCGCAAAAACTGCTGATACTGACGGTAAACGCGAATCTGAAAGGGGTCTTCCACCTCACGGGGAGAGATCGCATCGGGATGAATGCCCGAATTCTTAAACTTGCCCACCACCTGCAACATTTGCGAGGGCTTGTAATCTTTGGGATCGAGATTCAGGCTGCGAATCACACGGTCCATGGCTTTTTCCTGATCGCGGGGGTCGTAGATCGCAAACTTTTTGTTATAGCCCAAATCCAGGTTTTCAATCTCCTGGCGCAGAATCCGGCCACAGATCGAATGAAAAGTGCCCGCCCAGATTTCTTTGACCACATCTTTGCCCAAAAGTTTGGCCAGACGCTCTTTCATTTCTTTGGCGGCCTTGTTGGTAAAGGTCACGACCAAGATCCGGCTGGGGGAAATGCCACGCTGGCACAAACGCGCCACACGCTGGGTCAGCACACTGGTTTTGCCTGCACCGGCACCGGCCAGAACCAGGGTGGGGCCGCCCGGATGCTCAACAGCTCTTTTTTGATTGGGGTTTAACATGGGAAAATACCTGCGCAGATCATTATGCCACAGCCAGGAAGGAGGGTCGGGTTTAAAACTGCGAAAAAGCTGGGAATAGTTTTTGAAAGAGGTGGGCATGGAAATACTGATTGGGATATTTATCCTCTGGCTGGGCTATGTCTGGGGAAAAACTCAGCAAAAACAAAGCGTTCGGCCCTACGATTCGGTCCGGGAAGGCCAATACCTGCTTTTACAGGAAGAAGCGACCTATTTGCTGGAATGGCAAAAACTCTACGAAGCCGGCCTGATTTCAACCCAAAAGCACGAACAGATTCTGGCCTGGTACTACTCAGAAAACAGCCAGGGCCCCCAACGTCTGCGCAGCACCCTGGGCACAGCCGCCCGCGCCTGGAAGCAAAGCTTTCAGCAGGAACTGCTGCGCCTCAAACACTCCCGCCTGCTCAGTGAAAGTGAGTATCAAGCCTGTATGGCCTGGTTTAACCCCACACAGACTACAGAACAGACCTCAGAGCAGACAAAAAGTTCAACTCCACTCCCTGCTCCCGTAGAAACAGCAAGCGTGCCCTCTTCGGCCCTCACCGTGATCGTGCATGAAACGGTTCTCCCCCACGCCAAGTCTCCCAAAGTGTATAATCGCCCCGATGTGCTGCTGCAATTGCTGAAGCTGAGTCAAAAGCTGACCCAGCAGCGCTGGACCAACGGCCTGATCGCCCTGGGGGTGCTCAGCCTGATTCTCTCCTCGCTGCCCGTGATTCAGCATATGAGTTCGGCCAGTTTGATCTATGCCGTCATGCTGGCCTACAGCGCCGGGCTGCTGGGGGCCGGGCTGGGGGTCATGCGCCGCTTTCCCTGGACCGGACAGATGCTCACCCTGGTCACTTTGCTCAGTCTGCCCTTAGACTACGCCTCACTGGTGACCCTCGACCCGGCCCAGACCATTGATGCGGGGATCACCGTTCTGGCCCTGGGGCTGCTGCCTCTGCTGAGCTGGCTGGGGCTGCGGGCCCTGGTGGGCAAACCCGATCTGCTGTATGTCTTGGCCCTGATCGGCATCGGCTGGTTCAGCGCTCTGCTGCGCGGGCTGGCCCCACTCAGCCTGGAACTGACAGGCGGGCCCCGGCTCTTTGCCCAGCTCTGTGTCTTTCTACCCTGGCCTCTGGTGCTGCTGGGGCTCTGGCGCACCACCCAGAATTTCTGGATTTTGCCCGAAACACGACAGCACAACCTGATTCCCCAATTGGGGCTGATCGGCTATCTGCTGCTGGCAGCCCTGATGCCGCCCGTGATCTATTCCGTCAGCTGGCCCCTGATGGGCCTGGCCCTGAGTTTCTCTGCCCTTGCCATTTTCTGGAGTGCCGATCGTCTGCGCGCCCTGCTGGCCCTTTTGTTGGAGGCCCCTTGGCCCCATTTTTTCTGGCGATGGGTGCGGGAACAGGAACTGGTGGCAGGCCTGGTACTGGCTGGGGGCATTGCCCTGGCCTCGGGTGAAGCTTTGCCCCTGCTGCTGAGCGCAGGCCTGGGCGGACTCTGGCTCTTGGCCCTCAGCCGCCACTGGCAAAACAGCCCTCTGCGCTGGGGCATTTACCTCTACAGTGCCACCCTGCTGGCCCTGGCGCTTCTGGGGCTCAGTCAGGACTGGCTGGCTGACCAACGCAGTCTGATGCTGGCTGCCTGTGCCCTGGCCCTGAGTCTGCTGGCCTGGGTCGCCCCTGCCGAGCACTGGCGTCGCCATGCCCTGCACCAAACCGGAATTTTTCTCAGCAGTGCGGCCTGGATTCAGATTGCGCTCTTTCGCGACTGGTCTTTGCAGACCCTGGCCGCGCTGGCCCTGTTGGCAGGGGTCTACCTGAGCTATGCCGCCCAGGCGAAACGCAATCTCTTCAGTTATATCGGCATCGTCACCCTCAGCATCAGCGCCCTGAGCTGTCTGGCGGTCTGGCGACCGGGTCTGAACTTTGCTGCCTACCGCTTTTATGCCCTGGCTCTGGCCTGGCTGATGCTCGGGCTGGGACTGCTGATTCAGTTCAGCACCCCCCGACGCAAGGAGAGCGCCGCAGTCAGCGAAACGGAAGCCCCACCCGAAGGTCTGTGGGCCCGCCTCAACGCCGACCGCTACCACCCTTTCCGCTTTCGGCAGCGCTTTGCCAATCTGCGCCCCTATCTTTACAGCGAACCCTTGTATAATCTGGCCCTGCTGATCACCTCAATTGTCACCCTGAGCGATGTCGAAGATCTGCGTCTGACAGCCCTGGCCACCCTGTTTTACGGCGCAATTTTCATGATCTACCCGGCCCGGCTCTGGATCTATTTCGTGATTGTCTCGGCCAGTGACAGCCTGCTTGAACTGAGCGGCGATCTGCTGCCGCAGCGCTACCAAAGCTGGAGCCTGCTGATGCTGGGCTTGGGCTGGTTCTTTGTGGGCAAACTGGTCGAAGAACTGCTCGAAGGCCGCGACCGCACCCGGCACGATGCCGCCCACGAGGCACAGAAGCGTCTGGCCAAGCCCTTTTTTCACGGTGCGATTTTTATCAACGTGGTGCTGCTGCGCTATTTTTTCGGCGATTTGCAAAACCTATTCAGCGAAGAGGGCTGGCTCAACGCCGCCCAAGAAGCCCTGCCCGTGATGCTGACCTCGTTTTTCTATCTGCTCAATCTGCGCGTTTATGTCTCCAAGCTCTGGCTCTACCCCGGCATTATTTCGGCCACCCTGGGGCTTTATTTCGGCCTGACCCAGATTTTGCCGCCTGAAATGCCCCTCTTGGTCTTTACCGCCCTGGCCGGGCTCTGGCTGGAGCTGGCGCGCCGCATGAAAACACATTCCGGCCTGAATCAGTGGTGGCAGGCCTTGATTGCCTACCGTCACCCTGAAGGCCCGCCCAGTGAAAATTACGCCCGCATCCACCTTGAAGATTTCAGCTCACCGCTCTGGACCCTGGGACTGATTCTGGCGGGCTGCAGTCTGGCTTTTTCCAGCCTGCTGATCCCCTGGCAAAACCTGTATCTGGCGCAAAACTTTGAATTGGCCCTGCTGACCCGTTCTCAACCCCTGACCCTCTATGGCATGCAGTTCCTGAATTTTCTGGCCCTGGCCCTGCTCTTCAAAGAGCTGGCGCAGCCCCTGAAAAAGCCCCTGCTCTGGCTGGAGGCCATGGCCTTGAGCAGCTTGACCCTGGGCGCAGCCTGGATCTTTCAGGCCGATTTGAGCCTGGATCAGCTCGGCCTCTTCTTCAGCGCGGCAGCTCTGGTCTGGACCCTGGTCTGGCTGCGCTTTGAAAGCAAACAGGTTCTGGAATGGGGAAGTTTTGCCCTGATCCTGCTGGGGTTTGGTGCCCTGGGACTGACGCATCAGGCGCTCAGTGCCCTGCTCAGTTTGGGGCTGCTCGGGCTCGCCTGTCTGCTGCGGCTGAAACTGAGACCTTCGCCCTGGCCCTTGTACATTTTTACCTGCTTTTGCCTAATCGCAGCCTTGGTCTTGAAAGACGGTCTGCACTGGATATCCCCGCTTCAGGCCGCCCTTTTGCCCCTGGCCGGAGGAGGCCTGCTCTGGGCGCTGGAGCGCAGCATGCCTGCCCAAAGTGCCTGGAAAAAAGATCTCTGGGCCCTCAACCTGCTGCTGCTCGGCGTGCAGCATCTGACCCAAGCGGTGATCCTGCTTCAGCTCTGGCGGGGGCTCAGCGATGAGTTCCCCCCTGCTCCACCTGGCTGGGCCTGGCTGGCCGTCGGGCTGGCTCTGGGGCAAGCGCTGTGGATCTGGAGCCTGAACCGTTCGCACCAAAGCCCCCTGCTGCAAGGCTGGATGCTGGCTCAAACCCTGCTGGCCAGCTGGCTGGCCATGCTTAATCAGCCCTGGCTGCTCTGGCCTTTGATCGGGCTGCCCTGGCTGCTGGCCCACCGCTGGCCGATACTGCCTGAAGCGAAATGGCTCAATCAGGCAGCCGCCCAGCTCACGCCGTTTTTGTTGGCTTGGGGCCTCTTCAGTTTCCCCGAGGGGCTTTCCCTCAATCTGCTCTATTTCTGGCGACTGCTGCCGCTGCTGCTCTGGGGACTTTTCTATGCCCGTGAAGCCCGCAGCCTGCCCCAGCAACCCTGGCTCTGGTGGCTGAGTCTGCTGAGCTGGAATCTGGCCTGGATTTTCACAGTGCTCGCCTCTCCCCTGCAAAGCTTTGAAAATCTGGGGATCTCCTTTGAGTTCAGCAAAACCCTCCTGGTTCATGCCCTGCTTATCCCCATCGCGCTCAGCCTGGTCTGGCTGAGCTGGAAAACCCTGCACACCCAGCCCAACCGCAACCAGCTCTTTTATATCGGGCTGGGTTTGCTGCTGGCCCCCGCAGGCTTAAGTCTCATGGCAGTATGGGGCTTTCCCCTGCTGCGCGGCGCTTTGCTGCTGGAACTGCTGGGCCTGGTGCTGGGCATGATCTGGCTGGCCTTTGTACTGCGCCAGCGGGCCTTTCTGCACGTGCCGCTGCTGCTTGTCTGTCTGGGCCTGCTGGGGGGCGCAGGCGCAACGCTGATCTGGGGCCACTGGGGGCTGCGTTGGGGCCTGTTTATCTTGCTCGGGCTGGGTTTTATGGTGGCAGGCAACCTCTTTCAAAGCCATGCCGAAAGCCTTCGGCTGCGCTTAGAAGCAGTGCAAGACCGGCTTGAGAGCTGGGATTAAGCCCTCAATTCCGACTTAAACAAGCAAGAAAAAGACATTTAAACGTTATCATAAAGACATTTAAATGCAATATTTAACAGATTTAGACAGATCAAAGTCAATCTGTAATATTGTATTTATTTTGTAATATTTCAATAAAAACAAACAAAATCCTTTTTATTGACAAATATTTAATAGCTGTTATTATTTTTTTATCTTGGTGTATTGAATAATCACCTATAGGGCTAGAAAATGAAGGGCGTTTTTTTTGCATGTCCATTTTCAGTGGAATTTTAACTGAGCGGGCTGAGCGCGGTTTTGCGCATCAGTCAGCCCTTTTTTTTGCTCAGCCTCCCGTGACTTTCCAAACCGTTGATACGGTTCTGACCTTTTCCAATCATTTTCAGCGCTTTGCTTTTCAGGAGGTTTTCTGATGTCGTTCAAATCTACCCTGCTCGTTTCACTGCTCTTGCTCTCGGCCTGTCAGCCCGCCCCAATCAGCCAAACAACACTCCCCACCGAGGCTACTTTACAGGATTTTCTGATTCAATCCCTGCGCGAAGCAAAACCGAAAGGGAAAGCGTCAGATAAAGAAAATGAAACCAAGCAAGAAAAAAAGTCCTCCAAACAACCGCCCAAACTGGGGCAACACGATTGGCGCGAGTTTAAACCCCATTCGGGCTGTCGGCGCAGCCCTGAACTGCTGATCACAGATATTCAACTCACAGAAAGTGGAGCCAGTGTCTTTGGCCCCACTGCACCAGCGGCGCTTACGCCCGACTATGCTGGCAGCCCCCTTCGCTTAACGCTCAAGGGGAAGTTTGAACGGCGTGGTGAAAAAGAACTCAAACTGAAAAACTTCCTCTTTCAATACGAGCCACCCTTGGTACAACAGAGCTTTGTCGGCAAAGAGCCCAAAGCCCGTGTGCTGCTCGATGACAGTATTCTATTGCAGGTTGAAACGGTCAGTGCCACCGAGATTGTAGCCCGCCTGAATACCCAGCTTTTGCCCGATCTCTACCTCAAAGGCAATCACCGCCTGAGCGTTGAGTTGGGGGAATGGTATACCGATGCACTCTTGAACGTGGGTGAACCTGTACCTGTTGAATACAGCCGTCTGCAACCCCAGATCGAGAGTGTTGAGGTTCTGCGCGAAGATGACGATGACCGCCCC